>NZ_JBFTMD010000008.1:0-196868 GCF_056396785.1 Bacillus sp. 05T21
TTTTGATTTTAACTGAAGACGAAAGTGTTATTGCAAGGGTTTCATTACCTGAATTATAAAAGGAAGGGGCAGTCTGTTGCCCTTCCTTTTTGTTATTGTCTTTTTAATTGAATTTAAACTAACCTGCCCCGTTTGTTTAAGTGAAAATCTTCACAATTTTGATTTTATATTTTAACAAAATATCTCCCATAGTATTGAACACGTTCCTCCATAATCTGGCCCGATTGTTGAATAGCATGACTGGCGTTTTTTAAACAACTTTATTATTTTTTAAACGACATTATTGTAAATTAAACAACTTTATTGTTACTTAACAAATTTTACTTTTACTTACTATCATACTTCTTCCCAATCTAATATTTCTTCTATAGAATAGTTTCTTATTAATCTTAATTCATTTAGTTTAAATATTAAATCAAGATCTCTCTTGTACCCATTAGTAGGTTCATATTCCTCCGCATATTTTTCACTTAATACTTCATATAATTCGGTTAAAAAACTTATGTATTCATCTTCATATGATTTATACTTAGCAAAAGTTAGAAATTCTATTACGTCTTCTATGGATTTTAAATTAAGAACTTTTTTATAATCAAAATTATTTATATCAAAATCCTCTAAATTAAAATCCTCATATTTCTGTAAATCACTAGTGTTTTTTAACAGCTCATATATACTAAAAGTTAATTCGAGTTGTTGTAAATCAACGTAGCGAAAATGTGGTTCAAATATATAACTACCCATTCTAATTGATATAATTTTCATTAGATATTCTAAATCGGCCTCTGACTTAGTACCTTTCATGTAGATATAATTCCATACTTTATAAGGGTCTAAGTGAGTAGAAGATAATAAATAATTTAACATGTCACCAAGTACTGCATCATTAAAATGATTATTTTCTACCAAAGCATAAATCTCACATAAATGTTTTAATGTTGAACTTACTATAATTGGTTCAATGTTTCTTACATCATCTTTAAATTTAATTGCATCTCTATTCGGGTTGCGAGAACTGTAATATTTGAAGTTTAATAAGTTGTATTTTTTTTCAACAGGAAGCAATTTCTCAATAGTTTGTAGTAATAGAGCAGATTCACGTTGTTTACTATATGATTTAGATTTATTTCTGTTTAATAGACTTGTCCCAAAATCTAAGATTTTAACTTTGTAATCTCTATTGTATGTATCAAGTGGCTCTAATAAGATATTCTCATCATGTAAATCACCATGAAAAACATTAATTTTATGACATTCATTAATTGTTAGTAAAATGTCATTCAAAATTTTGTATCTTAAATTATCTTGTAAATTTGTCTTAGTTGCTAAGAATTTTTTTAATGTTATACCTTCTACCCATTCCATTGTAGAATAACAATAACGCGTATCGGTTAAGCCAGCTTTATAAATTGTTACAATAGAAGGCATATCTAAATTAGCTATTTTAGTAATCTCTTCTTGATATTTTTCAAAATATACGCTGTAATGTTTAGATTTTGTATTTGGTAGCCAGATTTTTAGAGCGCATATTCTCCCAGTAATACTCTCTTGTGCCTTTAAAACTATACCGTTTGCACCACATCCAACAAATTCTATAAGAGTAATATCAGGAATAGTTACTTCTAACCAATTACTAATATCGCGATTTTTCTGAATCCACTTTTCTCTTGAAAATTCTTCATTTTCATCTAAAGGTACTAGTTTAAGCGTATTATCTTCAAAGTGATAATCTCTTCTTTTATTTTTCATCTTAATTCCCCTATATAATGTATTTTTTCGGAAAAAGAGTAGCAAATTCAATCATAATTAGAATTTTGAGACGGTTAGAATTAATTAATGTTGATAATTATATTATACAATTTGGGAGGATAGTGTAGGATTATATTTCGTGTAATTTTGTATATGTGTTAGACTGAGTTGTGAATTCAAAAAATAAGTAAAGGTAAGGATATATATAAAGGCAACAGCAGACTAATCAATGTATATTCTCCCGTAATGTTATTAATAATTGTGTAATTTTTATATAGATATGTGATTTGTTATGCTTCAGTAAAATGGAGGTTATTATGCAAAAGAAAAAAGAAGCGTACTTTGTACATGTGTATACGCTAAAGGACAAAAATACAAAATCCATAAAAATAGAAACATGGCGTTCATTTAAAGAAGAAAAGAATGTTTTAGGTATTACGGACAGTGACATTTTCCAAATTCAAATGGTCTTATACGATCCAAACAAAGACAATAAGCAAAAATAAAAGCAAGATGGCAGAAGAAATGTCTATCTTGCTTTTATTTTTGTTAAATATGTAAAGAAAGTCTTGTGTTTTAAAAATCGCATTGCTATAATATAGACGTAATAAGATTTTACAATAAAATAAAAAATTAATCAGTTCGCATATAAGAGAAGACCTCAATATGCGCCATGTCCTTAGGGGACGTGTGCGTGTATTGGGGTCTTTTTGCGTTTTGCGAACAAAAACACCCGGAGGTGCAGGAATTATGTTGAATTGGTTGTCTGCAAAACTTATGACAACATCAGTAGGAGATTTTTTACTGGCAAAAAGTAGTTTTACGGGGGGGCTTGGTGGTAATGGCGGTCAAGGCGATGCTAAAACTGTCCAAACTAGTATGAATACCCTTGTAAAAACATTAATTGGTTTTGGTAGTATTTGGGTAGTTGCTTGTGTTGTATTCGCAGCTATTAAACTTTCTGGTGCGCAAGGGAAGAACCCTGAAAACCGTACACAAGCTATGGTTGGTTTAGCTTGTGCGGCAATTGGAGGCTTTGTCATGATCAAAGCGTATGACATCGCTGCTTGGGTTGCAACAATCTAACATAAGAGTTTGTACAAGCTCTCCTCCATTTGGGGAGAGCTTCTCTTATACAAGGGAGGAAACAATATGAGAAAAGTAACTGTTCCTGTTGACATGACTTCGGAACAAAAAACGTTGTTAGGTGTATTAAGTAAACGCCAATTGATTTATCTATTAGGTGGCGGGGCGGCTCTTTATTTATATGTACCATTTTTATGGCGGCTATTTGCACCTATTGATGCGGTAGTAGCGTTTTTTATTTGCTTAATTTTAGCAATACCAATGGTAGTAGGTGTAATAGCGTTTGCTTTTATTTATAAAGAAAAACAACACATGTATCTAGATAGATTTTTACTTATCAAAATGCGTAGCCGTTCCGAAAAAGGGAAGTGGAGAAAAGGGTACGAGCCAACTATATGGGTAAAGGAGAATGTATAGATGTTGGAAATGATATATTTTGCGGTGATAGCCATTGTAGGATTTTTCTTTTATCGGAAAATGAACGGAAAACCGCTGTTTGGGTCTAAGAAAAAGGGGAAAAAGCAAGGCGGAGTAGAGAAACACACTGCTGAAAAAGGTGGAAAGAAAAATAAAAAGAATATGCCTGCTGAATCAGAAGTTGATGAGGATAATGTTGATTTCTTTAGCGCTTTTGTAGAAGACATTAAGGAAATTGACAATCATATGATTCGTTATCATGATGACACATTTGTCTTGATTGCGGAAGCGCATCCAGTTAATTATTACTTACTCTCCAATATGGAACAAGAAGCGATTGATATCAAAATTGAATCATGGTTAACCACATTAGAGTTTAATACAAAAGTATATATTCAAAGTAAGTTTGTAGATTTAACAGATCCTGTACGAAAAATGACAGAAACGATGAAAGGTGCGAAGGACCTTACACCAGAGACAATACTATATGGTCAAGAAGTTATCGATAACTTAGAGTACTGGCAACGTTCGCAGCCTCGATATGAGCAAAAACGTTACTTAATTTACCCATACAAGGTGGATATTAGTACGATTACAGCTGATACAGAGGAAGAATTGGAAGAAAAGATTGTAGATAAAGCGTTTAACGAATTATATCGTCGTTATAATGCTTCGCGAAATTTATTATCAAAAGCAAAAATTAATGTAGAAATGTTAACGAAAGACAAATTGATAGAACTCTTATACGTAGCGTTTAATCGTCGTAAAGCTGTGAAAGCACGTTTCCAAGATTTAATTGAAAATGAAAACTTCTCTCTGTACTCAACAGGTGAAACAAATGAGAGAAAACTAGAGTTAATAAAGAAAGTTCTAGCAGAAGAAAAAGCTGAAAAATCAAATAATGGGGTGGCGTAAATATGAAGTTGTTTGGAAAGAAGAAAAAAGAAAAAAAGAAATTAGAAGCAGAAGAGAAGGATGAATTGGAACTAGAGGAGGAAGAGCAGGAGCAAGAAGAGGTACCCACTCAATTAGATAATCAAACAACCGTGTTTGATGTCATTGCCCCAGAAGGCATGAAAATTGATGCAGAAGACTATGGGGTGATTAAGCAGTCTTTAGGAAGTAATACCTTCTTCCGTCCGTTTTATATTCCACGTGATGGATACCCTCGTATGATGCAAACCAATTGGTTGAACATGTTAACTTCAGCTGGGGAAGTCGATGTCATGATTGATATTCATAAAGAGCCAAAAGCGAAAGCGATGCGATCGTTAGATATGCAGCTAACGATGTTACGTTCAAACCTTTCTTTCCAACGCACACGAGGAAACATTGACCAAGAAAAAGACTTAGATGCAAAAATTCAAGATACAAACAATTTAATGGATGAAATTCAATTTAATGAGAATGACTCCTATATGGTGAGTACGATGGCTGTTGCGTATGCAGAATCAAAGAAAGAATTAGACGTTTTATGTGAGTATCTTGAGGATGAAATGCAAGCATCACACTTTAAGATAGCAAGTACTTGGAATCGTGTGAAAAGTGGTTTGAAAGCGGTTATGCCACTAGGTGCACCAAACACTTTGCAAGATACATATCGAAATATCGATAGACGAGCCTTATGTACATTTGCACCGTTTGTGTCAGGATCCGGAAGATTTAATGGTGGTATACCAATAGGAAAGAACAAAATTACTGGGCAAATAGAATTTTTAAATTCGTTCGGGAATGCAGATTATCGCCCACCAAATTATAACATTGGTGTGACGGGGATCTCAGGTTCCGGGAAAAGTTTACTTTTAAAGATGAAGTTAGCTCGTGAAACGTCACTTGCAGATACACATGCAATGATTATCGATCCAGAGGGGGAATTCGTAAAAATTACAAAACGTCTAGGCGGTATTAACTTAAATATTTCACCAGAAAGTAATATCATTATTAACCCTTGTGCAATCGCGGTAACAGAACTTCAGATTACAGATAAAGATGAAGAATTAGAAGCACTTGAACAATATGATAAGAAAGAACTCATAGAACGTGATGGAGTGAAGTATGTAAGATTCGTACCAATTTTAGAGAAAATTAATGAAATACTAGGATTCTTTGACATTATTATTCGCGGACAAGATTTTGATCAACCAGGATTAAATGTATTCCAACGTACGATGCTGGAAGATGCGATTCGTGAAGTGTTTGATAAACATGGCATTACTTCTCATCCTTCATCTTTATATACAGATGAAGTGAAAAAGGTGGATGGACAATTAATTCAGTCTCAAGTGAGAAAGCCTGAGCCAGAGTTAAAAGAAATCTACGATGTAATAGTAGAACATCATGGGGACGATGTGAAAGCAGAAGAGTTAATTGCCGCGATTCGTCCGTTCTTACGTGATGGTTCAAAACCATTATTTGATGGACAAAGTCATTTTGGCCGTGGTGTGGAAACGCAGTTAAATGAGTCACGTGTTGTTAACTTTAATATTAGTCATTTAGAAGAAGGATTCTTAAAACCAATCGCCTTCCACGTTATCCTGAACTATATCTGGGAGCATTGGATTAAGAGCCCAGAACACGCTATCAAACGAAAAGTATTATATGTGGATGAGATGTGGCAGTTTATCGACTATGAACAAACAGTTAACTTCTTAGAAAAAGTAGCACGCCGCTCTCGTAAGAGAAATGCAGGTATGTGTTGGGCAAGTCAGGATTTTGTTCGTATTTTAGAAAATGTAAAAGCGCGCGGTATCTTGCAATCCACTTTTTCTTATTTCTTCTTAGAACAAAATAAGATCGATAAGAAAAAGATTCAAGAGAACTTTAACTTAACTGCTGGGGAGCTTGATATTATTCTCAACAACCCAGGAAAAGGAGAAGGAATCTTCCGTGTAGGAGATAGTTCGGTTTGGATTCAAACAGATCCATCAGACAAAGAAATGATGTTCATTGAATCGAATGAAGCAGTACTACAAGAGCTTTTAAATAATATGAAGAAAGTACAAGGATACGCAGGGTAATAGCGTACCTTTGAAAAGGAAGGTGAAATTATGCTTGAGAAAATAATAGATTGGGTCGGGGGACTCATTATTAATTTAGTCAAAACTTTTCTTGGTCCGATTTACGGATTTATGGATACTATCCCTGTCCTAGTTTTTAGTGATGCTGATTCAAATTTAAGTTTTTTATTTTCAAAGAATGCGGTTACTAACGTGCTAGATACCGGTATGCCCGTCATGTTTAAATTTGTTGCTTTTTGTGTCCTCGTCAGTGTAGTGATTACGGCAGCAAAATATTCAGCGACAGCTATCAATCCGAATAATCGGACAGCATTAATTGAGTATGCGAAAGATTTAATGATTATCTCGATTTGCCTCTGGCATTTAGACTTCTTTTATAATGTTATATTCGATCTAAATGCTTGGATTACATTGGAGTTTAAAGAGGCGATAAATGGAGTGAATAATGGTAATTTTAAGCCGGATGAACAAGTACCTTTATTAAAGTCGGGAATATCTGACAATAAGACTATTACAGAGCTTTCAATGGAGGGCCATAAAAACGATTATATGTTTATTATATTCGGTTTGTTTATTGAAGCTGGATTAATGGTTTGGGCAAATTTTTATTATTTAATGCGCGCTGTGACACTGTACGTATTAATGTTAATGGGTCCTGTAATGGTAGGAATGTGGTTATTTCCACAAAAGAAACAACAGACGTTATACTGGATTCGAGAATTTATGGGGGCAGTATTAATTCAAGCGATTCACGCAATTACCCTATGGCTCGTTATTACACTTATTGGAGATGCAAAAAATCCTATTATAAAATTAATATTGCTTGCTATGTTTATCCCAGTTGGAGAGATTGTGAAGAGCTTTATAGGCCTTAGCACCAATGCATCCGGTGGTATTCATAGAGCGGGTACAATGCTGGGAATGGGTGCTTTAGCGAGTGTAGCTGGTTTGGTGAAAGGAATTCGTGATGACCACCGCAGTGCAAATGATAAGGGGAAAGAAAAGAAAGATGGAGAGCAAGATAAAAAAGAAGATGCTGATAACCCGAAAAATGCATTAGGAGCAAATTTAGGGACAGATCTAGGTACAACATCTCGTGCAGCTCGCATGTTAAAAGCAGGGCAAATCGGAAGTTCAATTGGTAAAGCGGCTGGTGGACTTGCAGGTATGGTAACAGGAGCTGGGCTTGGACCAGAAGGAATGGCAATAGGGACATTGGCTGGCAGTAAAGCGGGCGGATTTACTGGTGCGGTTGCTGGAAGATCTGCTGCTACAGTAGGCGAAGGAGCTGTAGCCTTAGGAAAACATATTGGTTCAAGTGTGAAGAAGGGTACAGATACTTATAATGGGTTAAATAGTGAATCTTATCCAGAACTAACGGATGAAGATATTGCACAGGATTTAGCTACAAAAGATTTTGAATCTTGGAAAGCGGATAATTCGGATTCTGCAGTTGCTAGTCGATTAAAACAAACATTCCCTGGTGCTTCTGATGCAGAGATTGCTAAAAAAGTAGCGAAAACAAATAGCGATCAAATGTCTCATTTCAAAAATCAGCGTAAACAAGATTTGCAAAATATGAAGAAAAACGCTACACCATATGGAAATGCTAGAGATTTAGTCAATGCTGCGACTAACGCATTCCAAAAGGGATATGAGGCAGATCATAAAGACGCGTTTATGAGTCAATTGCCAGAAAATATGTCGGCGGAAGAAAAAGAGAAAAAATGGAACGGCCATCTTAATTCAAAAGTACAAGGGTTTAGAAATCATGCAGAACAAGCGGCAATAAAAGCGGGGGCTATGCCTGTTGATACATTTGCTTCTCAACTTGCACTTGGAAAAGCAGTTGAAGGGGTAAAGGGAGAAACACTAGAGGGTGGTCATCAAAACATGGGACAAGTAGACTCTCTTGTTGGGGCGTCCACTGCTGCATTTAAAAAGGCGTATGCTGCAGATCATAAGGCTGGATTTATGAAGCAATTTTCTGCAGGTGTACCACAACAAGAAAAAGAGGCGGCATGGAACAAGCATTTGAGTCAGGAAGTCCAAGGATTTAAAAATCATGCAGAGAAAGCTGCCGAACAAGCAGGGATTGTACAACAAAAAGATGGGACTAGCTATGCCAATAAGGAAGCTTTTGCTTCTCAGTTATCACAACAATTACAAAGCAATCCAAATAAGCAAGGAAATAACTTGTTTGATAAGTCCTATGTGAATAAAGATGCTTTTGCTTCTCAACTTGCATTAGGAAAAGTCGGAAAAGCAGTTGAGGATGTAAAAGGAGAAACGTTAGAGAGTGGCCATAAAAACATGGGACAGGTTGGTGCTCTTGTAGGTGCTTCAACCGCTGCGTTTAAGAAAGCATATAGTGCAGATCATAAGGCTGGTTTTATCAAGCAATTGCCTGCGAATTTACCACAACAAGAAAAAGAAGCGGCATGGAACAAGCATTTAGGCCACACAGTACAAGGGTTCGAAAATCATGCACAAAAAGCTGCGGAGCATGCAGGTATTGTTCAGCAAAAAGATGGAACAAAATTTGCGAATAAGGAAGCTTTTGCTTCTCAGTTATCACAACAGTTACAAAATAATCCAAACTTAAATGCAATAGGTGTATCCAGTACTGCGGGCATTCAAAAGGCAGTTAATGGCGTGAAAACACATGGTTTGACAAGTGGATATGGAAGCCAGAATGCAAAACAAGTAAGTAATGTTGGGAACTTGGTACAAGCTTCTACGGAATCCTTTAAACAAGGGTATGCAGGAGAGAACAGGGAAAACTTTATGAAAAACTTGTCTCCAACCATGGCTCAACCGCAAAAAGAGCAAGCTTGGCAGACACATCTAAACCAAAAAGGAAATGAATTTAAAGCAGTAGCCCAGCAAGCAGCAGTACAAACTGGAGCGATGCCAGTGCAAGCAAAAGATACGAGTGGTAAGGGTCTACATGCCCAGTCGTATATCAATAAGGATGCTTTTGCATCGCAATTAACGAAAGGTTTACAGAGTCATGCAACCCTTGGGACAGTGAGCCAACAAGTAAGCTCTGGGATTACAAGTTCTATTCAAGGAGTTAGATCACACGGTGTTGCTGCAGGTGGTGCAATCAATAAAGCTGTGTATGCAGCTACACAAACGCAAGCGAGTATGGCGAGTGCAGGAAATCTTTCCGTTGCTGAAATTCAACGTTCGTATGCAGATGCGTCTGCAGGTGTGGCAAGTATTGCACAAAGTGCTGGCAAAATGTCTATCCCAACTTCAGCTGTGGGACGTATGACACAGCAAAGCAAAATGATTGGCATGAGTGTGATGGAAGGTGCCAATCATTTGATGCCTACAAATGGTTTAGAGAATGTTTCAAAAGCATACTTTAATGCGTCAAGTGCTGTTCAGCAGGCAGGAGGGAATGCTGTACAAAAAGCGATAAGTGGTACTGCTGCAGCTGTTCATACCTCATTGGGAAGTAATGCAGCAGAACGCCATTACAATGTTACAAAAGGATTAAGCTATGCAGCAGGTGTAATCGGTGGTGCAGGCGCTTATCAAGCTACTTCAAGGATGGTAAGTAAACACAATCCTTATAACAAAGCTGTTCAAACAGAAGCAAAAGAAATTCAAGAGATTCAGAGTATGGTTCCAACAACAACAGACCATACAGGAACGCAATCTGTTGCCAAAGGGGCTGTACGTTTAGTTACGACGAATAACAAGTCATGGATTGAAGCAAAAGATTCCAGTGGGATGACACAAGTTGTATCTCGTTATGGTAGTGGAGATAGTAGCATTCGTTCCGGACAAATGGTATATCAAGATTTAAATATTGCAGACGGGCAGTTGACACAGTACCGAAATGGTATGAAAGCTTCTCCAGCATATATACAAGATTCAAGTGGTGGGAAAATTAGTATAAATCGCTCGATTAATACTAATCCAAATCAATTGGTAGGAAATCAAAATCCAAGACCAATACAACAGAAACCAGTGATAAGTGAACCACCACTTACTGTGAGTCATAAGGTAGACAATGGCCACTTCTATATGTCTGACTTAGATCAAGGTGGATATAAGAATGTACAAATGGTCGTAGAAAGAGACCGTAGTTATATGGTGGCTACCACAACAGAAGGTACAGTTTCACGTATCTCACCATTTGGAAAAGGAGATACACGTTTACAAACAAACCAAAGAATTGAAAGAATCTGTGAAGTAAAAGATAGCAGTATTAAACCAAAAGAAGAAATTTTGGTTACACATACACAGGACGAAGTAGTACGTGCAGAGACACAACTGAATTTATCAGAACATGACCCGCAAAATCTGATTCCATTTGCACCAAACCCGCGTTTAGCACAGCGAAAAAGACGAAATGATGAGCATGGAAAGTATGGTGTGACAAGTCTATGAGTCAGAATCCAAACGATCCAAATGAACAGAAAAAAAGCAATCCCTTAAAAGATGTAGCGTCTCACTTTATCAAGAAAAAAGGGATGCAAGCTCGGGGGAAAATGGCAAAATTGGCAGGAAAAGCAGGAAGGGCGGCAGCGAAAGCTGCTGCCAAACTGCTAAAAAAGGCAACACTTAAAATTGTAGGGTCAATATTAGCCGCGGTTGGATTACCTGCAGCTATCATTATGTCGCTGATTATTGTGGTGTGTGTCATTTTAGCATCTTTTGTACCGTTTACAAAAGATGAAAGTAAAACAGAAGAACAAGTAAAAAAGTATATGGAAGTTTCAATGGCTCTAAATGTGGATTGGAAAGAGATTGTTGCTTTTGACATGGCACGGTATGATAATGACCTCACCGGTAAAGACCCACATGATGCGATTTCATATTTTTTGGATATCCAATATGAAGAATATACGGAAAAAGAGGTATGTGAGGCAGGACCAAACGGTCCTTGTGAAAAAAAGAAAAAGGAGATGCAAAAAACAAAATCTGAGAGTTACTCCGGACCAGATGTAAAAAAGATTTTAGGAGATACAGATTTTAAGAAAAAAATAGATGAGATTAATGCTAGTGGTAGTAAAAAGGTGACAACCTCTTCTCATGGGCTAGAGAAAGCGATGGAACTTGCAAAATTTAGTGAGAGTCAAAAAGATCGTGCGCGTGAGATATTAGCTGCAGGAATGTTAGAGGGAATGTATGGACATCTAGCCCCAACTGGTGGATTTATCGGGGGTATGTGCGTAGGTTCTGTTAGTCCTGGTGGAGAGCCTGTTAATATCAATGAAAAAGTAACAGGTTACCTTCCCAAAATTAAAGAGATGGCAGAAAAACATGGTGTCGCTGAATATGTTGGTATTCTGGCAGCTCAAATGATGCAGGAATCAGCTGGAGCAGGTAATGACCCGATGCAATCATCAGAGGGACATTATGGAGACTTGAGTCCATCTTGTATAGGTGTAAAAGGAAATGCTCGAATGGGGTGTATTACAGATCCGAATATTTCTATTGAAGCAGGAGTACTGGAATTTAAAGATGTGCTAGGGCAAGCGAATGGTGACGTCGCTCTCGCCTTACAGTCATATAATTTCGGGAGTGGTTTTATTAGCTATGCATTAGCAAAAGGTGGTTATTCAGAGGAAACAGCCATTGAATTCTCAAGAAGTAAGGCACATTTAAATCCGGGTGGTTGCTCTGATCCTAATAACTTCCGAACCAAAGTGGGAGCGTGTTACGGGGATTTTACGTACGTTACCAAAGTTTTGAAATTTTACAAAGATTTAGGTTGTGTAGCGTCTGGAGATGGAGAATGGGTGTCTGATAAAGGTTGGAAATGGCCAACGAAATCAGGGCGTATTACAGATACGTTTGATGCGGTTCGTGGTGGAAAACAACATAACGCTGTAGATATTGGGGCCATGACCGCCGGAAAAGCTGGAGACCCTGTGTGGTCGATGGAAGTTGGTATTGTAACGAACCAAACAGGAAATGTAAATGGTGGTGGTTTAGGTGTTTATGTAGACCATGGAAATGGCATTGTATCTCGCTACTTACACTTGAGTAAAATATCAGTTGCACCAGGAACCATGGTAACAAAAGGACAAATCATTGGAGAGATGGGCGGTTCTAACTATAATAAAGATACTGGTTTACTTAATATGAATGGATACGCTGTCCATTTAGATTTCCAAATTCGTATTAATGACCAGCCAACAGATCCGATGAAATTCTTTAAGAAAAATGATGATCCAGGATTATCATCTGGTGGTTCTCCTGTTATGATGAATGACAAACGACAAAAAGTATTAGCGGAAGCCAAAAAGTGGCTTGGGCAAGGAAAAGTGAGATATGTATTAGGGAATCGCAATCCACCGGGTGGCACTTCAGATTGCTCTGGATTTACGCAGTATGTCTTTCGAACAAGTGTAGGTGTGCAACTTGGAGATTGGACAGGTGCTCAAGTTGGACAAGGTAAACAAGTACCAGACATCAATCATGCACAACCAGGAGACCTCATCTTCTATGAAAACCCAGGACACGTTGCAATTTATATGGGGAATCAGAAAATGATTCATATTGGTGATGATAAGGGTGTACAAATTACAGGTCTAAACTATACGGCAAGAGGACAACATATGACTCAAATTCGTAATGTTATAGACTGATAAGGGATGAGAGAAGATGAAGAAAGTAATTAATACTTTGTCCAATATGCCTCGTAAGTACTTGGTGGTATTGGGGGTCATAGTTTTAGTGCTAGGTGTAGCTACCTATAATACCATTCATCGTTACATGATGAAATCACAAGTACAAGAGGAAGAACAAGTAAATCAAGATGAAATAGAGATGCTTGGAGATAAGCCAAAGGGATTTGATACAAAAGAAGAGGAATATATCGCGAAAACAAAAACAGTAGAAGACTTACTACGAAAAATATCTTCCAGCAGTTATGATGTGCCATATTTGTTTACAAAGGCTGGATTTGGTATTGAGCCAATGAAAATGACAAGTAATGAGCGCATGCTTGCTACAGAAGCTGTACAACGATATTTCCTGCATGGAGATAAATTCTATAATGCTCGTATTACAAAAATTGAACGCGGAAAAAAAGTAGATACGTACCATATTGAAGTTCAAATTCAACAAGTGAATTTCCTTGAACCACGTCAATTTAAAGTGCAAGTCAATCAATATGCACAAATTGTAACACCAATTGAACAAATTCCGCACGGGCAAGAAGAAGTACCAGTGGATTAAGTGGAAAATGAGGGTTGTGGAAGAAAAAACACAACCCTTTCTAAAAAAATAAAGAGTACCCTAAAAATATTTATTGAATATTCATAATTTTCTGATATAATAAAACCATAGCTAAATGAAATCTATATATATAACTGATTTGAAATAGATAGGGAGGAAAGAAAAAATGAGAATGTTATTTGGAACAGCAGCAAACTTTTTTGCGGGATATTCTTCTGGAAGGGGATCAGGATTTTTAGGGACATTATTCGGATGGGCTTTGTTTTTGGGTGGAGGATATCTATTAGTAGAACATTGGGACAGTATCACGGTTTGGATGCATAGTTTAAATATAGTGCAAGGGTTAGAAGGTTATGAAGACATGAGTAATGGGTTCATCTTTGTATGCTTGGTCGTAAGTGCTTTTATTTTTATGCTGTTGTTACCTATTTTCGCAATTGTATTAATAGTAAGTTTAATAATCATGAATATTGTAGTTTGTACGCTTGTATTGTTAACAACACCAAGTACATACACAAAAAAGAAAAATAAGGAGAGTGAGTGGGAATGAATACAATTCTAGTATTAGGTGGATCAAATGGTAGGACGTTAGAAAAACTAGCGAAAAAAAGAGATTGTCAGGTGATTTTTCATGACGGAAAGAATCATGGTGGCGTAAAGAAGACTTTTCGTAGTGTCATTAAAAAATGTGATGTTATTGTAGTGCAGAAAGGTGCATGTGGACATGTCTCTATTGATGTAGCAAAAGAATACGCAAAGAAGTATGATGTCCCACTTTTATTTAATCAGGGTTTTGGAGGAACAGGTGCGTTAGAGATTGGGTTAAAGCATTTGCAAGCAGCATAAATTAGGTAGTAGGGAATTTATTTTGATTATATAATCATATAATCCTTATATAAAAATTATAAATGTTACCATGAAAACTGTTCAAAAGGGGGTTGTTTAATGAAAAATAGAAAATTTATCATGAAATTGTCATGTGTTATAGCACTTTCTATGGTAGGAGGATGTACTAGTTTTAACATATCTAATAAAGAATCTACAGTACAAAATTCTGTTGGGACTAAATCACAATTACCAAAAGAAAGCGATTATTCAAATTCAAGATTTAAGGCAATAGAGCTTGATAGCCATACACTTGTTTTAATTGATAAACAAACAAAAGTTCAATATTTAAAAGTAATTCGGAATCAACAAATAGATGGCGGATTAGACATTGTACCTTTGTATCAAGCGAATGGAAAACCATTTTTAGGTGACGAAGTAAAAGATAATCGTTTTTCTACACAAAAATTAGATGAACGTACTTTTATTATCACTGATGAAGAAACAAAGGTTCAATATTTAAAAGTAGTTCGAAATCAAATAATAGATGGTGGAGTTGTATTAAAACCTTTATTAAATCCAGAAGGGGGATTACTTACCGTAAAACAATAATAAAATGATATTGTTTAAGTAAGAAGTGAAAGGATTTGATGTTATGGATTTTATTGAAGAGTTCAATGCAAAAGCATTCTTTTTATTTATTGGTATAGTTGTATTAGTCGCTATAGGTGCTAAATTTGCTGGGGAATTTAGAGAGATACAAAAAAATAATCATAATATAAGAATAGAACAAAGCAGAAGTAATGTGAAAACTGCAGAGGAAATGGTTGCTAAAGAATTTAATATAGATAATAAACATTTTCGAATGACTGTTGTACCAGGAGATCTGCTGAATCGAAATTACTGGATAACTAAAGATTTAGTATCAGAAATTAAAAAAGATGGGGAAGAATACCGTATCTACTTTGAAACAAAAAAAGTTATCAATAGTGAAGAGGATCTTGTAATGTATAAACCTACAGGTATATATAAAATTCGTAAAGAAGAGTAGATAATACTATTTGGATTTAAAATTTAGATAAGATAATATATGGTGATAAATGAAAGGTGAATATAATAAAATGAATCATAGTAATTTACATAAATCAGGTTATGTTATACTCATATATTTTATAATGACTCAATTTGTTGGGATTATAGGAGTACAATTGCTAGCAAAGACAGGTTGGTATGATATTAAGGGAAATCAACAGCAAGCAATTCAGCAACTACTTGTTCATTGGGAACTAATAGGGTTTTCACTCATATCAATATTCATTTTTCTTATATATAAGAAAGAAGCGATGAATGATTCAAAGTTATCGATTAAATTTTCAAGAGTAACATTCGGTTGGATTTTAGTAGGGATAGTTGCAGTATTTTTAGCACAGACAATTGGTAGTATTTTGGATAAAAATATATTTCAATTAACTACACACTCAGTAAATACATCAAGTAATATTGAATCTGCAGCCATATCTCCTCTTGCTCTTGTATCAATTGTAATTCTTGCTCCGCTAGTTGAGGAACTTGTATTCCGTTATGCGGCCATAAATATATTAATCCATAAATTTAATAAAATATGGAGTATAATAATTAGTTCATTATTTTTTTCTATCATGCATTTTGATTTTCCCTTTATATTTGGGTATTTTCTAATTGGACTTGTACTTGCAACGGTATATGTACGTACTAATAGATTAATGGTATCGTTCTGTGTTCACGCAAGTATGAATTTAATTGTTGTTACACTTCAGCTCTTTTAGTGAAAATATATATGTAAGGAGAGAGAAACATTGTGAAAAAGAAGGCGATATTTTTAGATCGTGATGGAGTCATTAATGAAATACTTTCAAATCGTGTTGATTTCGTAAATAAGCCAGAAGATATTTATCTGCTACCTGGTGTAGCAGAAGCGATTGCTACATTTAATAGAAAAGGATATATGGTACTAGTCACGACGAATCAAGCTGGCGTCAGTTTGGGCTATATGACTCAGAATGAGCTTCTAGAAATACATAGACATATGAAAGAAAAATTAATTAATGAAAACCCCGATGCTCATATACATGAATTTGCTGCCTGTGTACATCGTCCGAAAGATGGATGTACGTGTAGAAAACCGGAGGCTGGTATGTTACTGCAGTTAGCTCAAAAATACGATATAGATTTAGTAAGTAGTTATATGATTGGTGATCAGGAAACGGATATTTGTGCAGGGAAAAAGGCTGGAACAAGAACAATTCGAATTGCTGATGATTTAGAAGAAACGCATGCAGATATGAAATTTAGTTCTTTACTCAATATAGCACTTGAAAATATTATATAATTTTTTCAAGTATAATTATTATTCAAAATTCGGAGGGTATTATGGATTTTTATAGATTAAATTTAGAGGTAAAATTGGATCAAGACAAAGTAACAGAACAAAAATTTTATAAAATTGTAGATAAGTTTTTTAATAAACTATCTAAATTCATGAGGGTGAAATCTTCAGAGGAAAAACTAGCGTTCATTATAGCAGAAAGAAAGATAATAATAGACATTTCAATAGTGATTGAAGAAAAATCATTTTTAAAACTGCAAAATAACTCAACCAGATTAAAAGAAGTTTTAAAATATATTTCAAAATTTTTTCAATACGATGACTGCGAAAAAGTAGGGGCTTTATACATAAGCACAAAAGATTTAACGACGGATTTATTTGCTTATCAGAATACTATTTATCTATCAACGGTTTTAAATGAAGACCATCGACATACTCAAGAAGTAATTAATTTAGATGGCGGTATGGTATCCTTTGTCATAGATGAAGAAATAGTTGAAATTCCAGTAGATACAAATGTGGTGCTTGCACATATGACATTTAAATAGGATTAAATTTCTAATCCTTAGAAGAGGCTATGCCTGTATAAAAATAAATGGGTCATATCATGGAAGTAAATCCTAGTATATGTCCCGTTTTTATACGTATCTGGGCTGAACCTCTTATTGTTTTACAACATAAAGTTTGTAATGAAATAGCCAAATTCATAACCTGTTCTTATTAATCCAGCTCCCAATATTATATATAGAGAATATTTAATGAAAAGATTCTCATTTAAGAAGTTTTTTAGATTATTCATGTTGAATCCTCCAAGTCAATTTTATTAGCTTGATCGTGATGTGGCGATACCTCAAATAAGTTTAAATTTATTTTATCGTTGTATATACTTAGTTTTTAATTTGTTTCATTAATGCTTTAGCTGCTACAAATAACATGAAACTGTTGAGGGCTAAACCTCCTAAATTTACGTAAAAGAAATTTGGTTGTTTAAAATTGTATATACCAGTTAATACAAAACTGAAAAAGATAAACGAAGCTATTATAAGGGATACTGTTTTTTGCTTATTTGTGTATGAATTCATCATTATCACCCTTCAAGTAGAATATATAGATATAATTATATCATGGAGTGGTGTATGTAATTAACTATAAGATATATATCTATGCGAATTTAACTTATTTTTTCTTTTACAGGATAATAAGGCAGCAGATTCATACTTACAATTCGTTATAGGGGTAAATCATAAATTCTATAAAGAAAAGACACCCTAAGGTGTCTTCCTCTGACTTGAACCACATAAATTTTAATAACATCATTTTAAAACCACAAATATATCCTTAATCTTTCATATAATATTTTATCACATTTTTCAGTTAATGGCATCTAATTAGTAAAAATAGGTTATCCCTTGTAAATTCCTTTTCTCCATACCCATTCAATAGGACCATAGCGGAAGTGTTTACTCCAAATCTTACTGAATATAATTTGTACGAAGCTAATAAAAATTCCGAAGATACATAGTTGCCAGTAATATACGTGTGAGATATCTATAAAGTACCACGAAAGAATGACAAGCGTTAGTATGCTTTGGGTGATGTAATTAGTTAAAGCATATTTGCCTACGTTCATAAAGGGGTGCAGCCACTTTATATTTCCTTTCTTCTCGCAAATTAAAAGTAGGGAACAAATATAGAATATAGCTAGCGTTTTCCCCCCAAAAAGAATCCATAATTGGATATGGCTAGCGTAATAAACATCAGTTTCTATAAAATAATAGATAATAGGCAGAGAGAGTAAGCATGAAATAAATAGTGAGCTCCACTGTAAGACTTTAATTTTCTTTTCAAGTTCCGATACACGTTTGAAAATATTTTTCTTGCCAGCCCATAAGCCTATTAAAAATAAGCCAATATATTCTGGGATTCCAATTAGTAGTTGCTGAAATTCTTGTGTCATTAAAAAGAACAAACGAGCTTTTACTTGATTTAAATAATACGTAAATAGATTCACTGTTTGATTAGTGGTGTTGCCTGTAAACATGTATTGATAGTAATTTGGTACCTCTTCAGGAATAGAAGGGCTTGCTTGTAAAAATAAAATAACACGTAGTAGATAACTAGCAAGTAAAAAACTACAACCGGCTATAAAAATAAGCTTAGTAGATCTCTTATAGAAGAACAATAGGATAAATCCAGCTAAAGCATATGCATGTAGAATATCTCCATACCATAGAAAGATGAAGTGGAGTAAGCCGAAGAGTAGTAAGATACACAATCTACGGCAAAATAACCTATATATAGGATAGCCTCTTGCTTCTGTATTTTTCATAAAGATATAAAATCCTATCCCAAATAAGAATGCAAAAATAGTATAGAACTTTGATTGAATAAACAAATCTACTAAAAAACGAATCACTTTATCTGTACCGGAGTAACCTGCTTGATTAAAGGGATCTAGTCCCGTCATAGTAGGTAGATTAGCAAATAGGATACATAGTATGGCTATACCTCTTATTACGTCTAAAGAATGAATACGAGCGTTTTGTTGCATGTTAATTCTCCTTTCTTAATAAAAGAAAAACGAGCACTATACTAGCTAGCGCTCGAATTACGTCTTGCAAAGAATCCATCATATGTAGCAGCTGACACTGCGCCTTCTAGCCGTTCAACCTCTTCTCCTCTGTTATAAGCTGCAACAACTGGAGTGCCAGGGATATCAAACTCTTGAAATGCACTTTGATTTTCTGGTGTAGAAATATCAATACGATAGATCGTTCTATCATGTTTTTTTGACATACTATTGATATCCGGTGTAGCCTTTTTGCAATAATGACAGGTTGGTTGATAGTAATAGGCAATAAACTCTTCATGGGATTCTATTTTTTGCTTCAATTCTTCTTTTGAAATATCTTTTATATTTTTTGGTGCTCTTTCTGCATCTGCAGCAGATACAATTGCTTTTTCTGGTGTTACAGTTTCTGTTTTGACTGATTCATTCTTAGTTAAAGTAAAGATTGCGATACAAGCAACGCATAATGTGGTGACAATTGCTCCAATTTTGTAAACTTTTTTCATAGTAAATTCCTCCTTAAAATAAAAAAAAGGACAAACCTCGCCCGAGTTAACTGGGCGTAAGGTTTGTCCTTCACGCTACGTACAATAGAGTATAAACAATGGATAACAAATTTTCTACTTATATATTAACATATAATCCGTATAAAATACTATATAAATTTTAGGTAATAAAACCAAAAAAAATAATATGATATATTTTAAATTTCACGTACCGAATGTTAATTGAATAACAAAAAAGAAGTAATAGGGGGCTTTCTTTTTTGTTTAATCCTAATTATATTAAAGGGGCTCGACGCATCATCCAAGCTAAGGGTTTGAAGTACCTTATAAACACAAACTCTTTTCTCTAAAGGTAGTTAATTAAAGAAGTTAGTACAAAAATTCGTTTTTGGAGTGAACTAATTTTTAGCTTAATAGCGATGTGGCGGAACCCCTTAATATAAAAAGTATCAATATAAGATGTTGCTGCACTTTCTATATTAATACTTTTTATATTCTTTCATTTGTTTTCACCCTTTCTATTATATTGAACATACTTTTAAACCTACATTAAGCACTAGTTTTCATTGTAACCATACTTAATGGTTTGTAGCTTATCTTTATATCTTTTCTCAACTTCAACTGCTTCTAACGGTGTAATATCTTTAGGTAGCACTTTTAGTATAGAGTAATGGAAATGTAAATGAGCCTTGGCGTCCTGATTATGTTTACGTATAAGTTTGTTGTTCCCTCCATGTATCGTATGGACATACTCTTTCCATCTCCCAAGTAATCCATTCTTATTGTATGAAGAACCTATATAAAGTTTTCCGTTAGAACAGTCTGTTATTGCATATATAGCATTAATCGAACTTAAAGCTATGTGCCAATCCTTATATGTATCACCATTAGTAACCATTTCCTTTAATCCATTGTACATCAACGACACATTTTCAAATCCAGGAAAGTTGTATTGGTTTGTATCAGCTAGTTGTGTAATGGGTTTCTCATTGGTAGCCTTTTGCCAATACCTTATACCTTTTCCCCAATCTATAAATAGCTTGTTCTCATACTCACACAATGGATCGTTATTTATCTCAAACAAAGGATGCATAATGTTCTTATTATAGGGTTTTAATAAGAATTTAGCGCAATCTTTCGATAGATGATATGTTTCACCATGCTTTACTTCATATGATTTCAAGTATCTCGCTGTTGTACTTTTGTCGGCAGAAAACACTATAACTATATCGTATTTATCAAAGAAGCCTGGGTCTTGATGTTGGGTGTATTCGCGCAGAGAGCCTTCACCATAAGCCTTTACAAAGCGTTCATGATTTGTGGAGTGTCTTATTAATAAAGTCCTACTTAAGTCATAATTACATCGCTTCAATAAATCAGATAGGTAGAATCGAACCATAATATTTCTCCTTTTATGTATTTTTATATAAAACAGCTATTTCACACCTAATTATATATTCCATGCAAATATATTTGCTATAATCAATTGCTGCTTTACTTATCTGTATTAATATAAAATCATTGTAGAAGGGTTTAGAATATGCAAAACAAAATTTACATATATTGTTCACCTTAAAGGCATTAATGCTAACATTTTTTTATAATAGAAAGTACAAATTATAAAAGGTGCTTAATAAGGTCTTAAAAGCCTAAATGATATAATAAAACTACTAATTATCTTAGATGAATGGAGTAATTTAATGGAGCCAATTATTGTTAAACTTTCAACGGAATTTAATATCACGGCAAAAGATCTAAAAGATAAATTTAATGAGTATCAAGAAAATCATCAAACTGAAACTACTTTTCATAATTCAGAAGCTCCTCTGGTTTGGATTATTCGAGGATGTATTGAGTATTTTGACCAATTAGACAATGGGTTTTTAGGTATAGGAAATCAATCAGGCATTCCAGACATGCAAGCGGATCATTTTGTTAACAATCTATATCGACTAAATAATGCAATGAAATATCTAAAAAGATTATGGGATCTAAAAGAATATAAAATTCTTGATGAATTTAATATTCTTTTAGATATCAGAACACTTATTGTTCATTCAGGAGAGCAGCTTACAAAAATTGAATCTCTAGAGTTAAAGGGTTATAAAGATAGTCAACTTTGGAAAATTTTTGGTAACAAAGAAAATGATTCATTTACTCAACTTAGTTATTTCAACAATGAAAGCTTAGCTGAAATGGATTATTGTTTGGTAATAACGAGTGATAAACATGACAAATCTAAAAAGGACAATTTATCGACAGTTGATCATCACATACAAAACGAAAGCTATCTTGACCAAAGAATATATTTAAAAGCAGAACAAATCCGAAATATTGTGATGGCACAAATTGAGTATTTTATAACTAGTGCTGGCCAAGTAAAATCAGTTAAAACCCCTCGTAAATTTCCTCCTATCGAAGTAATAATAGACAAAGAAAATAATAAAATTAACTTCGATAAGATAGCTGAGTTAGTATCTAAAGATTTAAGAGGTGGGTATATTATTGAGGGTGGAATTGAGCATTGGAATGGGTTTGGCTTAAAAAGATTAATGGAATATACAAAAAACAGTTCAGATATCTCTTTAAAAGCACAGAATCTTATTTATAAGCGCATAGTTAACGTTATGACAAACTATTGGGAGAACTATCTAGATGCAAATATCCCCGGTGATGAGTTACCTGACTTGGACATAATGCAAATTTTTTCAGATTACACTCCAAATTTTGATAAAAAGAATTATCTAGAATGCGAAAAATTATTCACTAATATCGCTCCATATTTTAATACAAAAGACAGGAATGACTCTACGGATATCGGTTATTTAGCAATGTTTATTGATGAAATTAGCAGAGCTTTAAATATGAAATTTAATTTAGAACAAAGCGTAGATGGGTTTGTGTGCGATTATATTGTTCAATCTATTGAAAAAGCAGTTTAGTAATCCATCGCTTATCTTGGGGGGGGGAGTGTTGGCAGCACCCCGTTTTGAGAAGACTTCTTATAAGATATGCAACTAGACTAGTGTTTATTGGAGCGGCTAAACAAGGAGCAACAGAAGGGGAGTAATTTGCGAAAGAAGAAGTAATGCAATTTGCAGTATATATGCGAGAAAAGAGAGAGAGAAATCATCATTACATTAATGAAAAGGAGTGTACGAATTGGGATATTTCAACCCTGAATTGATGAAAAATAATCTAGACCAGGAAGAAGCAATACAAATTATAAAAAACTATATAAAGAGATTAGCAGAAACATATGAAGATAAAGAGTATGCAGCTGAAGTGATTGAACGTGTTTACAATGAGGATACTACTTGTGAGGATATTGACTTTATTTTAGATTGTAAAAAGCTAACATAAGGGTACCATTTCAAAAAAGAGATTTTTATAACAATATTCTGAGTTAATACTATTGGAGAAACAAAAGTAGGAGAAATGAAAAGGGAAAAAATGGACCAGCTCACAGGAGACATCCGTAAAAACTCGCCAAATATGAGTATGTAGTCAATGTATTCATCTCGAAACGTAAAAAAAGACACTATAGAAAGTGTCTTTTTTACGTTGACATGCTATGAAAGAAAATGTAGTGATTAATCATAATTTGTTGGATACCTCTTGGTTAATCCTAGTATAACATTAATGTAAGTATTTATAAATGTAATTTTACATATATTAAGATTTAATTACATTAGTAGATTCGTCTCACATATTATTAGGAAAATATATTTTTCTATATTTAAAACTAAGTTAGTATAATTTTAAACAAATAGACTACTATGTATACATAGTAGTTTTTTTTATAGTTATATATCGAAATTCAAATGATTGTAATAGATGAATTGATTGTAAAATATATACATTTATAGTGGGTTGTATTACTATTGTTATAAATATTGGAAATAGAGGGTGGTACATGTAAATGATTTAGATGAAATTTGAAACTTTCTATAGTAAGTTTATAGTTTTGGGAGAAGCAGAAAAAATTAAATTTTGGAGGTTAATTCACTATGTTAAAGAAAATGATGTTTATGTTAATGGCTCTAACTCTAGTTTTTGTCCCAACGCTCGCTTCAGCTGCAACTATTGAAGATGGAAAACAATATAAGGCTACACCTGAGGAGTTAGAAGCTCAAGTTAAAGAACTAGAATATATTTTTTCAGTACTTATGGTAAAAAATGAGGAAACAGGTAAGTACGTTCTTAATAAAGAAGAACTAGCGAAATCTTCATATAATAATGAAGAAAAAGCAGCTATTATTGCTGGTGTTTATGTAATGAATGATGATGAAATGCCATCTAATGTTTATTCAAGTAATGTTTGGGAAAGATGTTGGCAGGATGCATTAGGTATTGGCAAGTCATATTTTAATCAAATAAAATCGTATCTCAAAAAGGAAGATTACTGGGGAGCCTTGGGAGTGCTTTCATTGCTTGGCTTGTCCGTAAACCCAGTGGTACTATTTGGTTTTGCAGTAACTTGCGGACCAGCTCCGGCATCTATTTCACCTAATCCTCATGAATAATTAGCCTGATATCTTATAAGTAAATTTACTAAAATAAGAATCTCTTTTGTGCATCTATTAATGCAAAAGAGATTCTTTTATCTTTTTAATCAAGTATATTTGTTAAATATGAAAATATTAAGTATATTTTGTTGAAAAAAAGTGGATTTGAAGTAAGTTAAACTTTCATATGATATGCTTATTCTATACCAATAAATTTACAGTTGAGGAGTTGATCAGTTATTACTATTATAGAAAATATATATAATGCTTCTATATTATTAATGTTTTTATCTACTTTTAGTTTTTATCTGTATTTGCGAAAAATAAAAAGAGAAAGAAAGCTCACTGGTTTCGAACTTACAATGTTTATAATAACACAAGTTGGTTACATTCTTTGGGGAATCTATATTATTTATATAAATTTTGCATGATGTGTATTTAGAAATAATATGTTTAAAAATGAAGGGGTATCATCCGATATATATTTTGGATGATACTTTTTTGTTTTATGAACAAAAAGGCTATTGAAAAAGGGTCTGATATGAATATCAAACCCTTTTCACTATATGTAATTATTTCACTGCCTCTTTTAATTCTTTTCCAGCCTTAAAAGCAGGTGCTTTTGAAGCAGCGATTTGCATTTCTTCACCTGTTTGTGGGTTACGTCCTGTACGTGCAGATCTTTCACGTACTTCAAATGTACCAAATCCAAGAATCTGTACTTTCTCTTCATTTGCTAGCGCAGTTGTTATTGCATCTAATACAGCTTGTGTTGCTGCAGCTGCATCTTTTTGTGTAAGTTCTGCTTTTTCTGCTACTACTTTTGTTAATTCTGTCTTATTCATTTCCTGCACCTCTTTATATGTAATTAGGTGACTATTATAACTTGCTTAGTACCTTGATGCAATTAATAATATGGATAGAAAAAGCCCTAGAATGTGCTAGGGAACAATTCCTGTGTGATAGTAGTAAATTGCAATTAAAAAGGAAATAGATACACAATTTAGACTATCCTCTGTAGCTAATCCCTATTCTTTCTTAAGATTATTTAAAATATAATCTGTCAAATCACTACTATTTAATCCTTTTTGCTCTTTTAATTCATTCATTTCACTAATGAAAGCATTAGTAGAATTAGACTGAAAGAGTAATAATAGTGAAACTGCCTGGTCTAATAGTCTTGTTTTAGGTATATTTGTATCCTCTTTAAGTTTTTCTAATTTTTCATTCAAATCATTGGCTAATGTTGTAGAAAATTGTTTTCTATTAACCACTTTATACTGTTTCTTTTTAGTCATATTGAACACCCTTTAACTTTTTCATATTTATATAATAGCATTACTATTGAGTTTCTATCAATTTAATTAAACAACAATAAACTTCATGAAGTTTATTGTTGTTTAATTCCTATGCTTATTATATAATCAATATATAAAGTTTCTTTATCGTATGTGAACAATGATTAAACAAAAGGGGGGTGTTACCACGATGGGATTTTTAACTCTTATCATATCAATCTTTATCTTTTCTATAGTTACCCTAGCAACGATTATTGTTCTTCGGCTAATAACTAAGCAGTTTTATGCTCCAGACATAATCAGATTAACTGGAGCAATTATTTGTTTGATTTGTTCAGGAATTTTACTTATGTTTAAAGATAAATTTGAGCCTGCTTATAATAACTTGACTGCAATAATTGGACAATACACAGGGACCTCATTGAATATAATAATTTTATACTTATTAGGTTTTTTCTTGCTGATAGCTATTTTTAAAGCAATTAGAATATGAACATAAACTAATTAATTTAGGGGGATTTAAATGAATAATTTTAATGATTTGATTAATTTATTTTGGTCTTGTTTATGGATAGTGGGTTGTGTATCTACATTATTAATTACTTTGATATTAATGAAACGAATGGTTTTTGGTAAATCAACTTATAGAGGTTCTTCTAGCAGTAATAAGAATGCGATGAATGTTGCTTTGTTTTCATCGATTACAAGCAGTAGTGATGCTGGAAAAGATTAAAGAACTTAATTATATTTGAAATTATTGTTTTACTTCTTTGTCCAATTACAGTTTATCTGTTATTGAATCAGATCATGTTGTTGTTTTGTGCAAATAAAATAGTTATAGGAAGGACAAATTGTATTAATTTGTGTTTCTGTAGGTGTCCTAGTATTAGCTTATGGCGCAATATATTTTTCACATGAATTTGCGAATAGCTTTTTTGCTAAATTTGCAACAATCACTAATCAAAAATAGCAGTATAAAATGTGGCATCTAAAGAGTTTTAATTTTAGATAAGAATTATGTAATAAAAAAACTTTTTTTCGAAAGGATTTAGGATAAATTGACAGCTTTACCATACATAATGTTTATATTAATTATTCTAGTTATGTTTTCACTTGTTATTATCGGCACTGTTCCTTCAAATGTTGTAAAAATAACTGCAACAGTTGTAATGGTAGTAAGTTTTATAGGATTAGGGGTAGGCGGCTACTTTCAAACAATTGAACAGGATCAATCGGTTAAAAAAAAATATGAAAGGATAGCCTACAACGAAAAGAAACAAGAGGAACTGCTAGCAGAGAAGCTCAAATTACCTATTACAGATATTTTAATAGAACCAGTTTCAAAAACGGAATATTACAAAGTAACAACGAACACAGGGATTTATAAATTAGCTTACGCATATGATCCAAATGATAGGGTTATAGGTTTTAAGGAATTCAAGCAAATTGCATCCACAATAAACTAAGAAGGTAATTCTGAGCAGGCAAATCACAATTAATATTAAGGAAACAGAATGAAAAGTTAATGCATATAAACTCAACATCTGGCAAACTGGACCGGTGTTAACTATTTAAAAGGAGCTTATACATGTTAGAGACTCTTGAAATGAGAAAAAAGAAACACGAAATAAAAATACATAAATACAAAAATATACAAAGATACTACAATCCATTTTTGTGGGTAATCGCAATAATTTATTTTCTCTATTTCATGATCATTGATAATTCTCTTTCAATACATCTATTACTTTCTTTCATTATCGGTTTGACTCTTTGGAGCATAGGTCTAGCTATAAATTTAAAACTCATACATGAGCTAAAAGGAAAAGAAAAAATTTTAAATATAGAAACAATAAACGAAATGAAAAAAAATAAATATATGAGTCCAGGAAGAAAAGAACGTTATATCACAGATTATAACGCGACGAAAGATGAACTAGAAAAGATAATGATTTACGCTAAATTCATGTTAGAAGCTAAAGAAAGAGAAAACGAAATAAAAGATGATAATAGCAATTTAGATATATAATTGTAGTGAGAGGAGAATAAAAATATGTCGATAGAACAGTATATAAATCTTCGTAAAACAGGGAAAGAAATTGATGAAATTCAAAAACAATATCTGTTAAGTGAGGCTACGGTTTTAACTTTGGAACTAGGCTATAAATGTTATGAAAAAAATGTTTCGTTGGATAAAGCTATTAATCTTGTAGATAAAATTGTAGTATTAAACGCAAATGATACTAAGCATACATCATTCAGTCCATCTGTTCATATGTGATTTATAGCTAACATGAAGATTTATTAAAAGAATTGAATGATTTAGAAAAACAAATAAAAGGGTGGTATAACATGAAATCAACAGGTGTTACACGTAAAATAGATGAATTAGGGCGTATTGTTCTTCCGAAAGAGTTAAGAAGAACATTAGGAATTGCAGAAAAAGATCCTATAGAAATATTTGTTGACGGTGAGATGATAATATTACAAAAATACAAGTCATATGATGCTTGTACAATAACTGGTGATATTTCAGAAAAAAATATTTCATTAGGTAATGGACAAATTATTCTTAGTCCTGAAGGGGCTGAACTTTTAATTAAGGAGATTCAGCAACACTTAGTGAAGTAAGATCATTTTACTTAGCATTAAAACATTATTAAACCATATTAAAAGTGTTTCACGACACAATTTAATATGGTTTATTTAAAAGAGGGGAACACTATGAAGCGAAACAAGAAAATGCGAAAAAGAACTTTTCTTCAATTAACATTAATAGTTCTATATTTAATGGTTGTATTGAACATAATATTAAAAGCTGACGTTGGAACTCTCATACAAATGGCTGAAGAACAATCGTTCTTACTTCAGAAAATAATCCTGGTATTTGTCTTTATCGGAACTATATTTACATCTCTTTACTATATCACTCTTCATAAAGAACAAGCAGATGAGAGAAAAAAAGCAAAATCTTTATTAGCTATGTATATAATCGTTACATTTATGGCATTGTTTTCTAGTGACATAGCTAATTATATTAAAGATTTTATTTAACCTAATTATATATATTCATCCACAAAAAGAAAAAAGACATCTTTAACGATAAGATGTCTTTTTTTCTTCAACTTGAACCACCATAACTTTACTAACATTACTTTCACAATAACAAATATATCAGCAATCTTTCATATCACAATCATTCTAACATAATAAATCATATTTTTGTTATATATAAATTTAAATACAATAAAAATTCACAAGTTATCATAAAAAAACGAACATATTTTCGTAAAATAGGTTGAATATTAGGGGTGAGTAGGAATATAATAAGAACAAACGTTCTTATATTTTAGGGAGGAATCACAGTGTATGACTATTCAATCCTACCGAATAGGATCATCTTATGTGTTGATTTACGAAGTTTTTACGCTTCAGTAAGCTGCATCAAAATGGGATTAGACCCAATGCATACAAAATTGGCTGTAGTAGGTGATGTGAATAGAAATGGTTCAATCGTGCTAGCTGCAACCCCTCCATTAAAAGCATTGGGTGTAAAGAAGATGGCAAGATTATACGAGATTCCTCGTAGAAAAGACATTCTTGTGGTAAATCCAATTATGAGCACTTATATAAAATGCTCCAATTACATAACAAAATTAGCTTTGCAATACGTTCCTATTGAGGATTTTCACCAATACAGCATAGATGAATTTTTTATGGACATTACAGATAGCATCCATTTATTCGCCCAAGATCCATATGAATTCGCTATGAAATTTAAACGTGAAATATACGATCATACACGAGTTGAATGTACCATCGGAATTGCTCCTAACCCACTCATGAGTAAGGTTGCTTTAGACATTGATGCTAAGAAGAACAAAAACGGGATTGCATTTTGGAAGTACGAGGATGTACCTGCAAAACTATGGAGCATACGACCACTTAACAAATTTTGGGGCATATCATATAAAACTGAAGAAAAATTAAATCGTAAGGGAATACACTCTATTGGAGATTTAGCCAATTACCCTATTAAATACTTAAAACAGAGCTTCGGCAAGATTGGAGAAGAATTACACTTACATAGCCACGGAATTGACTTTAGTCGCATTTCAGAAAAATATGTTCCTGCCACAACTTCTATTGGAAAAAGCCAAATTCTAATGCGTGACTACACAATAGAAGAATTTCCGATTATTCTACTGGAACATATTGAAGAGGTTTGCTATCGGCTTAGAAGACAAAACAAACTTGCTCAAACCGTTCATTTTTCTGTCGGTTATAGCAAGAGTTATAACGGTGGTATTAGAAAAACACATACTTTAAGTCGTCCGACTAACTTAACAATGGATATTTATAAGATTTGTACATACTTTTTACATCAGCAATATACTGGCGAACCTATTCGCAGTATAAACATATCCTTAACAAACCTACTTCAAGAAGGGGAAGAACAAATTTCTCTTTTTGATAATGTCACGAAACGAGAACAAGAAGTGAAGTTAACAAAAGTAATGGATGAAATACGCACAAAGTTTGGGAAGAACAGTATTTTACGAGGGATTTCCTACACGCATAGCGCTACAGCTAGACACAGAAATACACTAATTGGAGGACATAAATCATGATTAACGCTAATATGCCAAAAGGAAGAGGAATGGTGAAATTCACTCCGTTTGCAGCAATGCCTGAACAGTTTGTTGGTATTCGTGAAATCATCAAGGAGAAAAACAAAGTAACTCGGCCGATCTTAACCGCTGAAGAAAAAGAACTGATCGAGAACATGTTGTTATGTTCCTTATTATCTGAAGAAGAAATACTAATTACATATTATGAAGATGGTTATTTACTCTCTAGCTATATGACTGTTGTTGGTATTGACCAGCAAAATAGTGCTGTCATATGTACCGATGCTTTTCGTAATAAGATGACACTACGATTTTCTAATATAATAGACGTAAAATAGAATAGATTTAAGTGATCAGATTTGAATTGTTATAAAGGAGTGTATAAAATGCAAGGGAATCAGCTAAGAAGGAATACAGCAAGAACAGTTATTCATAACGATATAAATAACTATCCCCATTTAAATATACCTATGATTATTAATGAAAAAAACGGAATGATTTACGAGGTTTTAAACGTTGGTTTTCATAATAATGATGCGGTAGGAATGATAACAACGGACGGTTTCGCTACAACTAGGATAAATACACCAATCGTATCAATAAAAAACAATGATGGTAGCATTCAAGCATGTCACCTACCTTTAGAATTGGAATATTGGGTACTTTCATGTATGCGTGCTGCTTCAACAGGAAAAAATCCGTTTCCATGTAAAGTTGCTTTTGGAATCATTGACACTAAATTTCATGTGGAATTCAGATGAAAAAGGAGCAATATTAGGACGCTCTACACCAATTCGTCCAACAACATCTTCCAATAGATGAAGAGCAGTATTTCAATTTATATATGATAGTATTACACTTAGTATGAGCCTTATATTTTATTATATTGTACTAATCATGGGGGTATGTATATGCGTAAATTGTTCAGTGGAAAACGTGTACTAGAAAGGGAAACAAACGAAGGTTCATCGTATTTTGTAGTACCAGAAGAGAAATTTCAGAAGTATGTGGTGCTATGGGGATATTTAATCCCACACGGAGTTTTCAATCAGCCTAATAAATGGGGAAATACGTATACGATCAACCCGTTGGATAGATATGTTTTAGTAACAGAATTCAATCCTGAAGAGTATGAATATATGATTTACGAAGAAACAAGGGTTGCTAGAGAATTGCATCAAATATTAGAGCCTTATGGAATAGATATTAATAATGAATTTGCAGAGTTCGTAAAGTTAAAAGAGATTCCAAAAGCAGCTATAAGCAAAGTGAAGGACTGTTTATTAGAAAAAGAGTGTATGAATGAGTATCCAGAAGACTTTCCAGTAGTAGACGGCTATGAATATATAATTGAGGGACAGAAAAAGAAACTTTTTGTTGAAACTGAAACTTATCATAATGATGACACACTATATGACCAAACAGGGAATTTTAATCATAGTTATATCATTGAAACTTATCGTAAGACAGTTACAAATGGATTTATTTATGTATTTAAAACGCATGACAATGAATGGTATCAATATTATGCAGCAGACGCTAGTAAAGACTGTTGGATAATGAAAGAAGTTTATGATGATGAGTTAGAAAATTTACCAATTTCATCTTATGAGCTAATTGAAACAGAGAAACGTGAGATTCCGGAAGAAGAATTAATGCCTAATATTAGCTGGAAAGAATTAAGAGATCCGAATAATGAATGTGATTTCTATTACTCTGATAAAATGTTTGCAATGAATTTCTTAGCAAATGAGGGAAGATATAATGTAGTAAACATTGACGGGGAATGGAAAAGATATAGTGAAATGGTCTTTAAAGGGGAAGAACCATTTTCTAAATGGGATGATTTAGTATTTATTGGGACGTCTACACAAGGGGCAATTGAAGGAAAGCAATTTACCCAAGAAGAAATGATGCAATTTGCAATATATATGCGAGAAAAGAGAGAGAAGTCATCATTGCATTAATGGGGTTCAGCCGAGATGCATGTAAAAATAGGTCAGAGAGTATTTGTAACATAAATATTTGTTTTTGATATGGTGACCCCTAAGTACCGAAAAGGAAACTACCAGGGCTATTTGAAATAGTAGACTTATTTAGGTGAAAGCCTAGTGTTAAATAGGGGTGATACAAAATACTCGGGGACATGCCTGACGGTAAGTATCAGAACAACTACTACTTATACGCTTGAAGTCTGTTCTCTTTTTGCGTATAGGTAGGGATTTCTGTGTCCAAAATCCTGAAAAACAAAGCCATCTAGTAAGCAAAAACCTAAGACCAAAGGTCAAGTAATTTTAAGAGATTTAAAAGAATTTTTATCACTAACGATGGATAGAGGAAAATTAAAGTAACTACCACTAACTAAGATAGAGAAGAAAAAGGGATTTATACGATACATAGAGTAAGAATCTATATAAGGATTTAAAGGGGAAATGAAAGATGACAATTAAACTAAAAGATGAGGATATTAAAAGGATTCATGAAGAACTAGAGGGGAAATGCCAAAAGTGTGGTCAAAGATGTGATAAAAGAGTAGTGAGTTTTATTACTGATACAATCATGGTTTGTCCTGATTGCAAAAATGGTGTAAAGCCTCCTGTGTTTAAAATAACTGAAGAGATGATTGCTAAAGTTAGTAAGATTAGTAAGTGGGGTGTTGGGGAAACTAAGCAATTTTTAGAGATACTTCCTCTTGCGGTTGCAATGGTCGATTACACAGAAAACACAAGAAGGTATTGGAACTGGGATAAGAGTAAGTACATCTATACTATTGAGACAGATCATGAAGGGAATTATATTTCTATTAAGTTTCATAAGGATTACTGGAGTAAGGGCAAGAAAAAGAAAAACAAGAAGTTTGTTTACATTAAGAAAAAGAAATATGTTGTTATTGGTCAAGATCCAATAAATGTGAAGAAAATTAAGATTAAGGACGAATTTAGAGAAAGTTTACCAAGAGAAGAAAAAATACAATCAAAGATTGATTACTATGAAAATAACAATGAATTTGAAAATGGTATTGTTGTGATAAATGAAAAACTTTCAAAAAATAAACCGCACACATTGATAGATGGATACACCACTTTTTTAGCTTCAAAACAGTTAAAATTAAAGACAGTTCCAGTTTTAATTGTTGAAGAAATAAACATGTAGGCATAAAGAAATCCCCTACCAATCATTAAGATCAGTAAGGGAAAGTAAACTTTTGAATAGAAGTTTACTTTCATTTTCATCAACATAAAAAACCACAACAATCGCTGTGGTTTTTCTTATTGTCAACCAAGACTATATTGTAAATGCTCATAGCATTATACGTTGGATTTCAATTGTAAGTTCCAATGTAAACTTTTACATATTAGTTTACTTTCAAACCCTTTAAAACATTGACTTCACACCAAATCCCCTGATATTCTCAAAATACACAACAAAAGTATACATTCAAAACACTGTAAATAAAACAGTTTGAACATCCATAAACAAAAAAGAAAAAGCTAGATCCATGCTAGCTTTTTTTACATAATTCCCGTTAGCTTACAAAGTTAAATCTAATCATCATAAGACCAAGTGTAAAAAATTGCAGCTATGCCATCACTCATAGCATGATCAAAACATTCAAGTGATTCTTTTAATTTATAATCTCCCTCATACTGCTTTCGATTTGCAATAAATTGATCTTCAATATTTGTTACTTCCCAGCCTTCATCGTTAATATAGTTACTCGCTTTAGTTAATGCTAAATTCACATCTATTGAATCAACCCAACAATTTATAAATGCACCTTCACAGTCATCTTTTTCTGGATTATCCGAACATGGTATAGCCTCAAACGTAAAATAATAAATTGTCATTATACCCTCCTACTAAACGTTTTCCTTCTCAGTTACCATAAATCTTGAAGTCGGTAGTCAATAAATCTTTAAAAATATCTCTTATTCATCTCTACTAGAAATTTTTTTGTGATGGGAAACCCAGAACTTTCTCCGATAACCGAATCAATTCCACAATGAGGACATTCTGCTGTATCTTCTTCCTTTTCCCACCAATCTGTTATTTCTTTAGGACTAAATACTTTTAAACAGTAGAAACAACCACATATAATATCCTTTTCTAAGAGTTTTCTATTATGAGAACAAAAACGATGTGCTTTCTCAAAATATTTTTCCAATGGTATCCCTCTTTTCGTGATTCTCTTCGATGCTTTACTTAGATTCTCCTTGGTATATCTTATACATATTCTGTTAACATAACGCATCATTATCAACAGTCAACGATGCATAAAATTTTCGTTATGGGGGGAATTAAAAATATTAGGTTGATGGGCATGTGGCTGTACCCCTATAAAGGAACGTCATATCCAGACTTATTCAACTAAAGGGTGCTAGTTAGTTCGAGAAGGATTAAACCGTGAATCATAGAATTAATTTAATAATCTCTAATGTTGGAAGGAGAAAAGAATGGAATTAGGATTAAAAAAAGATGAAGTAAAAGTAGTTCCATACACTGCTGATTGGGGTACAGAATTTTTAAAAGTAAAAAAGGAAATACACCAATGTACAGATATTAGTAAAAATCGTATTGAACATATCGGTAGTACAGCAATCAAAGATATGCTAGCAAAACCCATTTTGGACATATTAGTAGCAGTAGATGATTTATGTATATTAAATCCGTCCATTATAAAGGGGCTAAAGAGCATTGGATTCCTTCGTTTAAGAGTAGAAAGACCTAATGAAATTATATTTGCGAAATTTACAGATAACACTTATGAAAAAAAAACGCATTATATTCACCTTGTAGAATTTGAAAAAGAGCAATGGAAAAACTTAATTTTTTTTAGAGATTATTTAAATACAAATGAAAATGCACGTAAAGAATATATAAACATAAAATTGGATTATTTAAAGAGGCATTCTACGGGGATAAATGAATATACCGAACACAAGGAGAATTTTGTGAAAAGCATATTTAAAAAAAGAATAGATAACTAAGTTATTGAATTGCGTTTAAAATAAGCTGTTCAACATATTGTACATGACTAATATGTTAAACAGCTTATTTTCATGTTTTTTTTAATATTAGGTCTTGGGGTACCTCCACATGCCCATCAACCTAAGAAATTAAGTCGCCCCCAAAACAAAAAATCTCAATTCTTATCTGAAAAAAGATAAGAATTGAGATTTTTTGGGATACTTTCAATAATGAGTGGTTATGTCAACCTCACATGTATATATTATTCATCATTCTTTCTTCAAGTAACAAGATAAGATAGTTCAAAAAGTTATATTAAATCTGTTACAGTAATTTATAGAATACATAATTTGAGAAATGAGGGAAAACAATGAACAGAATTGAATTTATAAGAAAAGAAGAGAAAAAATATCACGACTATTGTTACGATAATTATAAACTGTTTGAAGAAGGTTCGTGGCTACATAAACCTGTAAAAACGGTAATAGATCTAATTCCATTGTTTGAAGGAAAAGACGATCTTAATGTGCTTGATTTAGGTTCTGGAGTGGGTAGAAATAGTATCCCATTGGCTCAAGCTATAAAAGAAAATGGCGGTACAGTTGTGTGTGTTGATGTATTAGACTCTGCTTTGCAAAAATTAAATCAATACAGTGAGGAATATGAAGTTCAAGAAGTAATTCAAACTGAAAAAGCTGATATAGGAAACTATGACATTAAGCCTAATAACTTCGACTTCATTGTTGCAGTTTCAAGTTTAGAACATGCCGAATCAGAAGAGGTATTTGGAAAAGTTGTTCAACGAATGGCAGACGGAACGAAGTACAACGGAATAAATTGTATCATTGTAAATTCTGAAGTTGAAGAAATTGATATGGATACCAATAAAAAATTGGATGCACTAATGGAGATAAACATTCCAACAGAAGAAATGATGAATATATTAAGACAAATATATGATGGTTGGGAAGCATTGAGTATCATAGTAAAACCGCTCGAATATAAAATTATTCGAAATGAAAAGTCTGTTTTATTAAAAACAAATGCAATCACATATGCTGTGAGAAAAAATAATCTATAAGGGGCCATCATACACTACTATCAATCTAAGATGAATTTATACTCATAATCCACAGAAAACGTTATTCTTTTTGTAGAAATATAAAGAAAGGATGGCGTTTTTGTATGAATCTATCGATTCAAGATGAGTTTCATTTGTTCGCTGAAGAACTACAGCGATATCTATCTCCACATATTCTTCAACAACTTGCACAAGAGACAGGTTTTGTAAAACGTAAAAGTAAGTATGGAGCACAAGATTTAGCTGCTTTATGTATCTGGATTAGTCAACAGGTAGCAAGTGATTCTCTTACTCGATTATGTAGTCAGCTTTATGCAAATACAGCTACACTTATGAGTCCAGAAGGACTTAATCGACGCTTTAACCGATGCGCTGTTTTATTTCTACAGGGGGTCCCGCCACATACCCATCAACCTAAGATTTTTAATTCCCCCCATAACGAAAATTTTATGCATCGTTGACTGTTGATAACGAGGGATTATGTGAACTAGAAGTGTATGGGATATTCATTTTCATTATCTTAAACATGAACTAATCGTTTATTCGGAAGGAAAATAAAGGTAAAATAATAGTGGTTACTTTTGAAGGAGGCGATGTGTTATGAAAACCAAAATCTTATTGGCCAGGGCACAATTATTAAAGGGGACAACGCATAATTAGCCCTATAACCTGCGTGATTCCCCACTAGACTTGGAGGATTTATGAGTAAAAAAAAGGAAAATACGAATCAATCAATTGTTACTTTGGACTCCGTTACATTCCAACTTCAAGAGCCACATAATTTTGATTGGCTAAAAGCTTTAGGAAATGTTTTTTGTGTATTTGACCAACAGGACTCTGGAAACATCTGTTTTGGTGTAGAGAAAGATAACAAAAAACAATTTGTAAAATATGCGGGTGCAAAGCCTTTGGACTTTTCAGGAAATCCGCAAGATGCAATCCTACGGTTATCACAGGCCATTCCTTTATATACAGCGTTGGCATATCCTCACTTAATAAAGTTAATGGATTATTTTTCTACAGCAAATGGTTATGCAGCTGTCTTTGAATGGATTGAGGGTGAGTGTTTACATTCGCATTGGTCTTTTGGCAGACGAGCAAAATACACCCATCCAGATTCGCCGTTCTATCGTTTCAGAAAACTCCCAATCGCAAAACGTTTAAATTCTTTAGATGTAATCTTTTCTTTTCACGAACATGTGGAGGCAAAAGGATACGTGGCAGTTGATTTCTATGATGGCAGTATCCTATATGACTTTTCCAAAGATAAGACAACAATCTGTGACATTGACTTCTTCCGAAAAGCTCCTTCGTCGAATGATATAGGAAAAGAATTCTGGGGAGCTACAAGATCGAAAGCCCCAGAAGAATTCATCCTACATGCCCCTATTGATGCCCGTACCAATGTTTTTACGATGGGAGCTATTGCTTTTGGCTTATTGGGGGGAGAAATGGATCATTCGTTTTCTAAATGGGAGGCTGAGGGCGCCTTATTTGAGGTTGCATTAAAGGCAGTGAATACAGACAGAAATTTACGATATGCAAGTGTAGCGGAATTTAAGAATCAATGGGATATTGCACGAACAAATTACTTGAACTCAATTTCCAAATAAGAAGCACATATAGGGGTACAGCCGCATCGCTATCAAGCTAAGATAAATTTGTATCCATATAATCAAAAAAACGCTATTCTTTTTGTAGAAATATACAGAAAGGATGGCGTTTTGTATGACTCTATCGATTCAAGATGAGTTTCATTTATTCGCTGAAGAACTACAGAGATATCTATCTCCAAGTATCCTTCAACAGCTCGCACAGGAGACGGGTTTCGTAAAACGTAAAAGTAAGTATGGCGCACGAGATTTGGTTGCTTTATGTATTTGGATTAGTCAACACGTAGCAAGTGATTCTCTTACTCGATTATGTAGTCAGCTTTATGCAAATACAGCTACACTCATGAGTCCAGAAGGACTGAATCAACGCTTTAATCCAGGAGCTGTTACATTTCTTCGAGAAGTCTTTACTTCTCTTCTCACACAAAAACTCTGTTCAAATCACTCACTTTCTGCACATATAATCTCTACTTTCAATCGTATCCGTATTCTAGATGCAACAGTGTTTCAACTACCTGATCAATTCGCCACTGACTATCAAGGTTCAGGTGGGAGTAGTAATAAGGCAGGCGTGAAAATCCAATTGGAATATGATTTACTTAGTGGTCAATTCCTTAACGTGCAGCTTGGACCAGGAAAGAATAATGATAAAACATATGGTACTATCTGTCTTGAAACCGTAGAAGCAAGCGATTTGTGTTTACGTGATCTTGGTTACTTCGATTTAGGAGATTTACAAACTATTCATGATAAAGAGGCTTACTATATTTCACGGTTGAAGTTGAATACACGCATTTATATCAAGAACCCTGAACCAGAATACTTCAATAATGGTACGTTAAAAAAGCAAACTGAATACATCCAGCTTGATATGACACAAATGATGTCTGGTCTAATCCCCGGTGAAACGATGGAAATCCCCGAGGCATACATTGGCCAAAATCAGAAACTTCCAGCACGTGTCATTATCCATCGTTTAACCGATGACCAAACGCAAACACGTCTGAAAAACCAAGCGATACGTGAAAAGAAGAAAGGCATTGTCATGAAGGAGAAAAGTAAACGTTTAATGGGCATGAATGTATATATCACGAATACGTCGCTAGAAGAAGTACCGACGAACTACGTGCATTCATTATATTCACTTCGTTGGCAGATTGGCGTGTCCAGATAAGGACACATTATCTAGTTGGTGAAAGTCCAATCGGGAGAATAGACTCCACTCCCGTAGCCTGAGAGGCGCCATGAAGTGAAAACGACACGGCGAAGCCCTCTGACATCACATGCAAAAGGCATGTGGGCAAATCTCCAGGTTGTAACGTACAGTGAACGTAGACGTAGCCTCGTTACACGCAATTCCGGTGGCTGAGACGGTCGATAACGTGCGAAAGCAGCAAGAACTGACCGAAACGAGTCTGGAACGGCAGTTCTCACCGGCGGGGTATCAGCGGCGACATGGAGAGAAAGATAATGTGGAAACTGGAGAAGCCCTCGACACCCGATGAAGAAACCTCATCGAGGAGACCGTCTCTATAACCGCGATCGGGAAGTGAGAACGGTAGGTGTCAGGGTGGCGGAACGGATCGTAGTACCAGAGATCTGCGTGCAGCAAAACGCGTGGGGAGGGAAGGGTCCGAACCTGTAAATATTTCGTACGACCAAAGGAGGCAAGGGTGCCATGATAAAAACACCTATTACTTTGCAGGAACTAAGGCGACGAATCTATCAAAAGGCGAAGTCTGAACCTACGCATCGGTTTTGGGGACTATTTTCCCACATTACCAAACTAACAACCCTTCATGAAGCATATCAGCAAGCGAGGAAAAACAACGGTGCCCCAGGCATCGACGGGAAAAGTTTCGCTGATATAGAGCTAGAGGGAGTTATGCCGTTTTTAAAGAATATCCAAGCAGAACTACAGGCTGGAACATATCAACCACAAGCTAATCGTAAAGTAGAAATCCCAAAAGCAAACGGAAAAATGCGGACACTACAAATCCCGTGTATACGGGACCGCGTGGTCCAAGGAGCGCTAAAACTCATATTGGAAGCCATCTTTGAAGCTGATTTCTGCCCAAATTCCTACGGATTCCGACCAAAACGCTCCCCACATCAAGCACTGGCAGAAGTGCGACGTAGCATATTGCGCCGGATGACTGTAGTAATCGATGTTGACTTGTCACGCTACTTTGATACAATTCGACACCACATACTTTTGGAGAAAATTGCAAAGCGTGTCCAAGATTCGCAAGTTATGCATCTTGTAAAACAGGTAATCAAGGTGACAGGAAAGATTGGTGTCCCGCAAGGGGGACCATTTTCTCCCCTAGCCGCAAACATCTACCTCAATGAAGTAGATTGGACATTTGATGCCATTCGAAGTAAGACAACAGAAAACCATTACGAGGCTGTAAACTATCACCGTTTTGCTGATGATATAGTTATCACTGTAAGCGGACACTCTAGTAAACGTGGATGGGCTGAATTGGCATTGCGACGACTGTGGGAACAATTAAAGCCTTTGGGAGTTGAACTGAATCTGGAGAAAACCCGAGTGGTTAATGTTTTAAAAGGAGAATCCTTCGGATTCCTAGGATTTGATTTGAGGCGAGTACTTAATCGAAATAAGAGTAGATACTTTGTTCTTATTACCCCGAAGAAGAAAGCCTGTACGAAAGTGAAAGCAAAAATCCGAGAATTAATCAGAAACGCAGGCGCCAAGCCTGCACAAGATTTAGTAAAACAAATCAATACTGTACTGATTGGATGGGTGAATTACTTCCGGGTTGGGAATTCTAGTCGAGCTTTTAGTAAAGTACGGGACTATACAGAGATGAAAGTCCGTACGTTATTGACGAGAAGGAAACGGCGACAAAAGCGTAGCATTGGATGGCAGAGATGGAGTAATGAATATCTCTATGGTGTACTAGGACTCTATTGGGACTGGAAAGTTCGTCCTCTCGAAAGCTCAGGGAGATATTGATAAAAGTGTCTGCCATCTGATAGGTCTCATAACCCTTTTGATGAAGTTTATGGGGTGAGCTGCTTGAGGGAAAACTTCACGAGCAGTTCTTATGGGGAGGGGCTGGAGACGGGTCATAACTGATACCGCGCCAGTTCTTTACCCGACAAATTTTGTTTAAAACGTGGAAGTCATTCTTTGAAATTGATGAGTGTCAAAATATAAAAAGAGAACGCCTAGAGTGCCATTTATATGGACAACTCATTGGCATTCTCCTCTGTTCTTCTACGATGTTTCAAATGCGTCAGTTTCTGCTTGAAAAGAAAAAGCAGGAGCTGAGTGAATACAAAGCGATTTATATGATTAAGGATTACTTTCCGTTACTGTTTCAAGCGATAGCTGTTGGCACAGAAGAACTTTTAAAAATTCTGCATCGCCTTTATCAAATGCTCAAAAAGAACGGTCGTAAATGTCATAGACATAAGAAGATGACCGTCTTTGATATTCTAGGGATTGTGTATAAAACGACGGTGAAGCATAGACAAGCTGCCTAGCGAAAAAATCGCGTTTTAATAGGCTTATTTAGCATGCCTACTTTTTTATCAATTGCTAGTTTTGAAACAAGGATCATTTCGCACCTAGTAAATTACTTGGTTAGCTTGATGGCGATGGGGTCCCGCCAACCAAATGACATAAAACCCACGCTAAGACATTTTATGGAAGATAAAAAGCCGATTTCCTGTACGCTAAGGAAATTGGCTTTTTGCTCAGTTAGTTGTTTGAAGTATTGCTAACCAGATAATATACTACAAAGATTACTGAAAGCTAGGATTTTAAATTTTCTTCATTCAGAGCATATAATTCTGGTAATATAAATTTACCATCTTTCCTAATTAATTTATTATCAAACCAAATTTCCCCACCACCATAGTCTGGCCTTTGGATGCTCACTAAATCCCAATGAATTGCTGATTTGTTTCCATTATCTGCGCCATTTAAAGAATCTCCAATTGCTAAATGAAAGCTGCCATTTATCTTTTCATCAAATAGGGTATTATTTATTGGATGTAATATATATGGATTAAATGCTAATGCAAATTCACCAATATATCTTGAGCCTTCATCAGTATCAAGTATTTGATTGATTCGCTCCGAATCGTTTGCATGAGCTTCTATGATTTTACCATTCTCAATTTTTAGTGAGATATTATCGAATGAAAATCCTTGATTCACAGAAGAAGTATTAAACGTGACAATCCCATTTACAGAGTCTCTTATAGGAGCTGTATAGATCTCACCATCAGGAATATTATCAATGCCATCACCTTTTAAAACTCCGACTCCTTTAATTGAAAAGCTAAGTTCCGTTCCATTTCCGTTGATTTTTACCTTATCCGTTTTTTCCATTAATGCTTTCAACGGATCCATCGCTTTAGACATCTTCTTGTAATCTAACGTACAAACATTATAGTAAAAATCTTCATAAGCTTCTGCGCTCATCTTAGCCTCTTGTGCAGCAGAAGGATTAGGAATCCTAGTCGTAACCCATCTTGTTTTATAAACGGCTTCACTTTGCGCTTTACCGAAGAATGTTTGATATAATTTCATTTTATCAGAAGGTACATCTGCTAATTCATACGCATTTCGCGGGCTTCTTAGATTAATATAGACTTGCATCTTGCTTAGACGATAGCATTCCCAATCTGCGAACATTTTAAACTGTTCTTCTGAACCTGATAGAATCATTTGACGTGTAACAGCCACATCACGCATTGATACATGTGCGTGACCACCAGCTTCTCCAACAGCCTTTACAATTGCTTGTACGACTAAACGGTCAACCTCTGTGACGCTTTGGATTAACACATGATCTCCAGGTTGAACTTTTGTAGAATGATTAACTAATACATCTGCTAATTTTGATAAACGACTATCCATAAATAAAAAACCCCTTCTTTTTACTTAGTATAAATGGCAGTTAATTTATTTAACATTTATGGAAATAAAAACTGACATATTCTTTAGTAATATTCTACTTATTACTAGAGTCCTCCTTTCCTCAATATCATGTTATATAAAAGGTCATGAGTTTTTTGTTCTGGGATTCCTTTTTGTAATATACGAATCCATCGTAACAAAAACGACCGTTTTTGTTACGTTTTGTATTTAAAAATATGAAATATCCTAAGCATTGAACTTGCTGTAACAAAATACTGTATCAAAAATAATTCGTAACATTACTAGTAAAGCACCTTTTTGTTACACCGAAATCTGATAATGGAAATAAAATACAGCTTATGACCCATTTTTACACGTATCTCGGCTGAACCCCATAATAGTTATCTTTTAGTACGTAACGAGAAACGAAAGTATATGTATAATATTTAATAAAGTAAAATTGATAAATGTAATCGTTTGTTAGAACAGATTATCGTTTCATGTCTGTTCTTTTTTGCGTGATGCTGGAGAAATATATTCCTCCAGTATTTACCGTTTTATGACAAAAAATATTGTTAACTTTTTTTAAAATAAGGTTAAATTCGATGACAACTTTTTTGAAAAGCACTTTATTGACATGAGTTTTAGAATGTTGTTTCATAGTCATTGTATTGAAAAAAAACGGCTATCATGTCGAAAAGTAAAAGTTAAAAAAAGAAAGAATTTATACATATATATTGTGTCTTATTTTGAAACGTAATACAATATATAGAGAAATCAAGAACGACATACAGAGAGTATAGATTGGAGAGGGAGGGTCGGAAATGTTAGTTGCATATGATTCTATGACAGGAAACGTGAAGCGTTTCATCCAAAAATTAAATATGCCGGCCGTTCAAATTGATGAAGATCTAGTAATAGATGAAGACTTTATTCTTATTACGTATACAACAGGTTTTGGCAATGTACCAGAACGTGTTTTAGACTTTTTAGAGCGCAATAATGAAAAATTAAAAGGCGTATCTGCAAGCGGCAATCGTAACTGGGGAGACATGTTCGGTGCAAGTGCTGACAAAATTTCTGCTAAATATGAAGTGCCTATTGTATCAAAATTTGAGTTATCTGGAACAAATAACGATGTAGAATATTTTAAGGAAAGTGTGCGGGAGATTGCGACACATTGAACTGAATAATGAAATCACGCAAATATTACGTATACAACAGATTTTGGCAATGTACCAGAACGTGTTTTAGACTTTTTAGAGCGCAATTATGAAATTTTATGAATTTGCACACTAAAAAGTCTAAATCCTTATCAAGATGGACTGGTATTACGTAAAGAACAAAATATTGCTGAAATATATTATAAAAAAGGAGGACTAACATTTGAAATTAACATCATATTTCAAACTATTTATTAGTAATTTAAGTTTAAACAAAGGCCGAAAAGAAAGAATAAATAGCGCTTTAGTAACATGGGAAGAACTTTTAAGTACAGATGAAGAACTTAGTGAAAAATTCAAAGATTTTTATTCACAGGGTTCCTATGCTACCAAGACAGCTATTCGTCCATCTGATGATGGTGAATTTGATGTAGATGTTATTCTTCTATTAGATGTGAAAAAGGATGATTCAAAAGAATTTTTCAACTGGGTTGTTGAACGTGTAAAAACTAAAAAAGCATATGAAGACAAAATCAAAACAAAAGATCGGTGCATTCAAATTAATTATGCTGGAGATTTTCATGTTGATATTGTTCCCTCTCGAACAACTTATGGTGATTCCATTCTAATTCCTTCTAAAAAAGAAGATGACTGGGTAAAAACTAATCCAGCAGGCTTTAAAAAATGGTGTGACAAAAAACACATCAAACATGATGAAAAATTCCGCTCTACAGTCAAAATACTAAAGTATTGGCGTGACCAAAATGTCAGTAGTAGTACAGCACCAAAATCCATTTTACTTACAACATTAATTGGACATTATATGATCGCAAAAAGCTCTTATGCTGAAACACTTGTAGAAACAACGAAAAATATGGTGATTAAGTTAAATGCATTAATTGAAGATAAAGAAGACGATGAAGTAATTCAAATATGCAATCCTTCTTTAGAAGACGAGAATCTGGCTAGGGATTGGACTGTTAATAAATGTCGCATTTTTAAGAATGAATTAGACAAATTACACCAACAAAGTCTTGAGGCCCTTGAAGAGTCAAATAAGGAAGCTAGTATTATAAAATGGCAAGAGATTTTCGGTGCTAAAAAATTCCCTTCAGAACTTCCAGAAGCTGCGAAAATGGCATCTGCAGTAGCGGCAGGCTCTGTGTTTGTTAATAGTGATGGTATACTGAATCAAAACAACCAAGGAGCAGTAATCAAAGAGCATCGTTTCTTTGGTGTAAATGCGGCTCATGAAAAAATTTAGAAAGCGATACTTATCTATTCCCAAACAGTGTCTAAAAATCCAGCAGTGTTTTCCGTCCTTTAAATACTTTAAGGAAGGATATTGGATAGGTAGGTTACGACCTACCTCTTCATCATCTTTTTATACTGTTAAGATTATTTATAAAAGATTTAGCCCAAAAGTTTTTATTATAGAACCTTGTATTCATAGAGAAGTCCCTCACCTTTATGGCGACGGATCACTTTGCCTTTATTATCCCGATGATAATAGCTATAACGATTCCCTATTTATAGCGGATACGATAATTCCTTGGACAGCGGAATGGCTTTATTATTATGAAAAATGGTTAGAAGATGGTATTTGGTGGGGGCCAGAAGCACCTCATACTCTTATAAGAAACGACAATTAAGGAGGAGAGTAATAGATTGATTGACTGGGAAAGCGTAAAAAAAAATAAATGGACACCACGTAAAGAGAATGAATTTAAAATACTTGCTATTGATGGAGGGGGTATGAAAGGAGTATTCCCAGCAAAATACTTATCTGACATCGAAGAGCAGGTAGGCAAACCAATTCATCAATATTTTGATTTAATCGCTGGAACTTCTACAGGGGGAATAATTGCATTAGGATTAGCAAATGACATTTCAGCCAAAGACATTTTGGAATTATATCTTAAGAGAGGTAAGGATATATTTGGGAACAGAAGAACGATACTTCCTTTCTCTAAAGATTCCCACTATGAAAATGATGGATTAATTCAGGTGTTACAAGAAACTTTTGGGGACAAACTACTAAAAGAAGTTAATACTATGGTTTGTATACCTTCAATTGAGCATCAAAAAGCTAGTCCGAAAGTATATAAAACACCCCACCATCCACATTTTATTAAAGATGGTAATATTGAAATATGGAAAATAGCTTTAGCAACATCTGCCGCACCGACTTATCTACCTGCAGCGGTTATAGATGATAATGAATGTAAAATTGACGGGGGATTATGGGCAAATAATCCTGTATTGGTTGCCATTGCTGAAGCTGTTAAGTTGGGCTATTCATTGGATCAAATTAAAGTTCTCTCTATTGGAACTGGAACAAGTTTATATGAGGTTGATAACAAACATGCTATAAGAGGTGGTATTTTATCATGGGGAACAAACTTAGTTGATTTTACAATGCAAGCACAATCCAAGGGTGCATTTTATACAGCTTGTTACTTAATCGGTAATCGATTATCCCGTATAGATTTTGAAACAGGTGTAAATTACAAGTTAGATAATACGGAATCCAATATTCTAGCAAGACTACAACATGAGGCAAATCAAAAGTTTCTAGATTCCTTTGAAAAAGGTAACATCCGCACTCAATTCTTTAGTGAATAAAAAAGTTTAAAGTTGTATTGTGTATACGGTAATTCATCGTCCTAAGGAGGAATTATTCAAATCACGTAAGTTAATCCTGGATATTATATAACCATCTAGGCATTCTACATAGTTATTAAATCAAAAGCTATCTAAAAATTAGATAGCTTTTTTATTGTTTCAAAATTGCTATTGGTTTAACTGTTAACCCTGGATAAATAATTGAATAGTTGTTTTATAAAAATGTCCCAAAAGGTACACCTTTTGGGAATATATAAAACCTATTAAAATACATACTTCAAAAGGTTAAAAATACACTTTCGGCACACTTCAAAAACCTCATATACCTTTTGGTATAATTTTAGATTCAATAAATAAGACATTAGTTGTTACTGACGCATTTGGTTTTAACAATCCATTGTACTTAGTTGATATTGTAGAGTGTAGCATACACAGCTAATGAAAGAAGGTATGGTGGGGACCCAACGCTATCAAAGGTTCTACTTCTCCTGTTCAATCTCCCACAGCAAAATGGGCAGAGAGCTCACAAATATGAGTGTGATATGAACCATAAGATTGCCAAAACGTTTCGGCAATCTTATGGTTCTTTTTGTTTACAGAAAACTTATTTTTCCAGGATTTGAAGAATGTTATTATAATCAAACTTTTTTATAAAAGAATAATAACTAATTAAAAATAAATTTTAGTGATTGACACAATAATCTCTAGAATGCTACGGTTTTAATGGTAAAGTAATAAGAGGTTTAATGTTTAGATACTACATATATGATGAGAAAAGGTGTCGGAATACTTTTAGAGAAAGGAAATCTCTCTTCTTATAGTCTTTAAAATTCAATATATAGATAATCTGATTAAGTGAACCGTACATATGGAGAGGAAGAACGTAAGATGTTTAAAAAAGTTACATCGGTTATAGCTTCTATTATAGGAGCTAGTCTGCTACTAACAGCTTGTAGTAGTGGAGAAAAAGAGACAAAAAATAAAGCAAAGGCAACTGAAAAGAATGAAACAAAAAAATCCATTCATTTACCGTATATTGCAGAGATTCCAACTATGGATGTGACTAAGGCAACTGACGGTGAATCTATGAATGTAATGAAAAACGTGTTTGAAGGTTTGTATGCGTTGGGGGAAGAAAATAAGCCAATACCAGCAGTAGCGGAATCTTATGAAGTGAGTGAAGATAAAAAAACATACATATTCCATCTAAGGGATTCAAAATGGTCAAATGGAACACCTGTAACAGCTGAAGACTTCGTCTTCTCTTGGAAACGCGCTGTGAATCCTGATACAGCGGCAGAATATGCGTTTTTATTCTTTGATATAAAGAATGCAAAGAAAATTAATAGTAAAGAGCTACCTGTAGATCAGCTAGGGGTAAAAGCAATAGATGATAAAACATTAGAGGTGCAATTAGAGCAACCTGTCCCTTATTTCATAGATTTGACAACGTTCGCAACGTTTTTACCGATTAATGAGAAGTATTTTGAATCAAAGGGGAAGCAGTATGGTTTAGAAGCAGATCAATTGGTTTATAACGGAGCATTCACATTGGATAATTGGAAGCATGAACAAGGCTTTCAGTTGAAAAAGAACCCGAATTATTGGGATGCTAAAACAGTGAAATTAGACGAAGTCAACTTTGATATCGTGAAAGATAAATCAACGGAAATAAATTTATATGAAGCAGGTCAACTTGACCGTGTAGGATTAACAGGTGATTTTGTAGATAAATATAGAAATAATCCTGACTTCAAAGAACGTTCTGAAGTCACTGTTCAGTTTTTACGTATGAATCAAAAAAATGATGTGTTAAAAAATAAAAATGCTCGTTTGGCGATCAGTCAGGCAATGAATAAGAAAGCCTTTGTAGATACAGTGTTAAACAATGGTTCTCTTCCTGCGGATGGTTTTATACCAGCTGATTTCGCTAAAGGATCGGACGGTAAAGACTTCCGAAAAGAAAATGGAATTTTAGTAAAAGATGATGTGAATGCAGCGAAGGAAAACTGGAAGAAAGCAAAGCAAGAAATTGGGAAAGAGCAGGCAACACTAGAATTACTAACAAGTGATAATGTGTTAGCCAAGAAGAGTGCGGAGTATTTAAAGGGTGAACTAGAAAAGAATTTAGAGGGGTTAACAATCAATGTTAAGCCGCAGCCACGCAAACAGCAAATTCAGTTGCTGTTGAATAGTGATTACGATTTAGGTGTTGATGTATGGGGTCCCGATATTCCTGATCCTATCACATTTTTAGATTTATTCACGACAGATAGTAGCTATAACTTTGATAAGTATTCAAATAAGGCATATGATGAACTAATTCATCAAGTGAAAACTAATCTTGCTGGTGATGAAAAAGCTCGCTGGGAAGCAATGAAACAAGCAGAGAAAATATTATTAGAAGATGGAGCAGTCGCACCTTTCTATCAACCAGGCAGATCATACTTACAGCGTTCTTCAGTAAAAGGCATTGTGACAAATGATTTTGGTGGGGAATTTAACTATAAATGGGCTGAAGTTAAGAAATAAATTTGGAATATAATGAAGTCAAAAAATAGAGAGTGGAAGTAGGATTAAAAAATGAAGCTTAAACTTATCAGTATGGCAATCCCTATAACATTACTATTGGGAGGATGTACGTCAACAAAAGAAACAACGGAAATAAAGGCATCAGAAGAAAAGATAGACAAGGAGACGAGTGAAGAGTCAGGGGAAACTAAGTACGTGGAGAAAGTTAAGGTTTTAACTGGTGATATGCACAAAGCATTGGGGAAGGTAGGGGAAGTCCTTGAAAAAGATCCTACATTATATGAAGTGCAAGAAGAATTTGATGAAGCAATTATGGGGTTAAGAAAAGTAGCCAAGGCTTTTAAGGAGTTAGATCCTGATTCTGAATATACGTTACCCCAAAAGAAGTTTGTAAGAGCGATGGATGAATTTGAGTTAGCTACAACGAAACTAATTTTGGGTATGGACGATACTACAGGTTATACATTTAAAGATGGAATAAATCAGTACAAACAGGCAACAGACTTGTATATAAAAGCTGGTTATCAAATTTTAGATGTAAGAGACGGCAAGGAATTAGGTACAACGCAAAAAGAGAAAGAAAAAGAATAATAATAGAAAAAAAGATAAAAAGAGTATAGTAGGGAAAAAGGAGTCGATATATTCGACTCCTTTTAGTTTGCCGTTTAATACACTTATGCACAATTGCATATACAGGTATCCCGTTATCCCGACTACAAATAACAAAAATTTTGATATGATTATGATAAAATACCATATACTAACATTAGGTTTAACTAATATAATGAAAGGTATTGAGGAATTCTTTTTTAGATTAGAAGGGAAAATAATATGAATGAAAAGATTAAGAGAGAAGATAAAATTTTAGAACAAACATTAAACAAATTCTTGGGTAGAATTATTGATGAAATTGATTTCCAAAGAAAAAACCAAGAAGATATTGCTAAAATAATAGGTATTTCTCCTGGAACTCTTTCTAAGAATTTAACTGGGAAAAATCAATTTGGATTTTGGAATTTAATTAAATTACTTAATATATTATATGCGGGTGATATTAATAAACAAAGAATGATGTTACACATCTTCTGTTCTGTCACAACAAGCAAGATAAACTTGAGGATTGCCATGGAATACGCCAATGCAAAAGGTGATTTATCACTTCTTAAGCTATTAGTAGAACAAGAGAGAAAGTCCTCACTCGCAATCAATAGAGAATGGGCTTATGTATATGAATTAGTATTGCTTAGAAGTAATGGAACAATTAAAAAGCAGGAATTGTTATCTAAGCTTGAGGATCATAAAGGGAGTAAGATAATTAAGACAAACGAGATGAAGGTCTTATGTGGTATATTAACTTACTACACTATGTATGATTTAGAAAACTATAATTCTCTGTTCGAATATGCTGAAATGTTACTTCCAGATGTAGATGCAATTACTGATAGTTTTATTAAGTCATCTTATTTAGGTAGGATTCAAGAAGGATTAGCGTATGCCTATTTAGTACAAGATAATCTTGAAATGACTAGGAGTTTATGTCAGGAGATTTTAGCAATAGAAGATCCTAAAGATTGTTTCCATCTTTTAAGAGCATCAGCATTTGCGTATATAGCAGAGTCATATACCTTTGATTGCTATAATAGTGCATCTTGGTATATGAAGAAGGCACTAGGACAGTTAGGATCTTGTAATTTTGAAAGGGAAAAACAAAGAAAGCAATCAATTCTTAACACGTATGCTTTTATTAAGTTAGTTAATAAACAAGAATTAGAGAATATAGATATATATCATACTGCGGAAAAAGCTTTTTTAGAGATTATTAAGGGGAATTTCAAAAATGCAGTTGAGATCCTGAGTGATTTAGAAAAGAAAAATGGTATGCTAACACCAATGCAATATTGTTATTTAGGAATAGCAAAGAATGATATTTCATTAATTGAAAAGTCGATTGTGTTACTAGAGTGTGCTGGTAATAGGTTCTATTGTAGATTCCCTAGAAAAATAGTGGTAGAATTTAATAGAAATGGTATAATGTACGAAGGTGGTGCTATATGAAGAAAATATTATTTGTGTTAACAAGTATCGTTTTGGCGGCAGGAATTGTTTACACCGCTGCTGGTAGTAAAGAGCAACCAAACAATTTAGTGAAAAAAGATTCAGAACAATTATTAGCTAGAATGGGTGACCCTGGAAGTGGAATGGGTTAACCCTTAAATAATTCGAATGCGATTGTCTCAATAGAGGCAATCGCATTTGTTGTTTTTAGGGATATTTCCTAAATATCGATTTTGAAATTCGAGAAATATTTGTGAAAGATTCACAAACTAATAACTATATCTGAATCAGTATTTTAAACTATAAAATCGAGATTCTTCCTATTATATATACTTACTAAAATAATGAATTTCCTATATCTATTGTGGCCAAGTTTTGACGTCTTGTACGTTCCCTTAAATAGCGTTCCGTCGTCATAATAGATTCGTGTCCTAAATAATCACGTATTTTCTTAAGTTCGACACCTTTTCCCATCAAATGATTCGCAAAGAAGTGTCTGCAGGTATGGGGAGTAATTCTATCCTTTCGGTAACGTAAAAATGGTAAGTTTGTTTCTTCAATCTTTTCTGCTACATATTTTGATAAGTAGTCGGCCCTATAGTAAGAGCCATCGGCTTTAGGTAGAAAAGCAGATGTACTAGAGGCGTCCAATTCACTTGTTTGTTTACGCAATTGACGAAGGCGACAGATATCGTCGAGTACATCTTCAAAAATACGAACTTCCCTGGCTTTATTTCCTTTCCCAACTACACGCAAGAGATAAGCATTTAATGAGGAATGGAATACAAGATCTGCCCATTTTGCGTTAGCAACTTCTTCAATCCGGAGTCCAGTAGTCGTAAGAAGGAAAAACAAGGAATACATAAAGAAATTTGTTTTCTTCAGTGTATCTAGTATTTCATTTACTTCTTCAGGAAAGAGGTCACGGTTGACCAGTTCTTCTTTTTTTACAGATACTTTTTTGAGACGACTACTATAGTCATCTGAGAGACCATTGTTGTCATAAACGTATTTTAGAAACTGCTGGACTACCGTTTTCTTTCGACGTAATGTAGTGGCAGCATACTTCTTACTTAGTTGATAGAAGTAGATTTCCATCTCATTATGGGATAAATCGTGAATGGTTCCGATTGTTTCTTTTATGTAGCGAAGAAAATGAGACAGATCATGCAGATAAATCTTTTTTGTTCGTTCACTTCTTTTTTTTGTTAAAGAAGGTTCGTCATGTAAAAATAAGTAAACCAATGATTCTTCACTTAATTTGGAGTAATCAATATTTCGGATACCCATACCCATTATTTTTTCAAACTGACTGCTATCAAAAAAATCTGATTTTGATTTTACAATGTGGTTATTATGTTCGTAATTTATAATATTCAAATTTACACACCCTTTAATAGAATGAAAAGACACACAAATATTTTATATAAATTTTTATGATTCTTATTATACCACAATAAACAGGTTATTTATTGTGGTGTATAGTTATATTGTTAATTTAATTATTTTACTATCTATTTACTTTTTATTATAATTGTTTTATTGGTAAATAGTTCATTTAACTATTTTATAGCAATTGCACTTTCTGAATTTAAAGTAAAGGAGGGACACGTATGAAATATACGCGAAAAGAAATTATTAATGAAATTTCCTATCTTGAATCAACATACTGTATGAATTGTCCGCTACTCAATGAAAATATTAATAAAAAAAGAAAAGGTAGATGCAGAAAGCAAAGAAATAATATACAATGTGTAGGTTGTCCCGTAAATGATGCAATTCGGGCATGGGGCAAAAAATTAGAATCCTTATCACAGCAGCATACTTTTAATAAAGTAAGGGAATTATACCTTGATAATCCTTATGAGTATTTGCAGTATAAAGAATATCCTATAGAATTAATCGTAGAGGAACTAGGTATAACGAAATATGAATTGCGAAGAAGGAATCAAACGAAGGTAGACAGCACGTGAAAATGAGGTGTTAATTTGGGTTATAAGACATTTGAAGAAGTATGCGAACAAGCAAACTTAAGTAGGAATCAATTGAGATACCTAATTAAGTACAAGAAAATTGAACCTATCAATCGAGATACCTGGAAAGCTGACGGGGGATATCGCTTTGAACAGGAAGATGCGCAACAACTTGCGGAGGAATATAAGGACTACTTATCTCTAAAAAATGCAGCTGTATATTTACAAAAATCCAGAACTTACGTACATAATGCTGCAAAAGAAGGTTCCTTGCCATTTAAAGAAGTAGCAAAAGGTAAAACAACTGAAAGACTATATCACCTTAAAGATTTAGAAGAGTTTAAAAGAAAAATGAATGAGGTAGGAATGGTAAATAAAAGATTATATGACCATTTACAGTTACATTCCAAGAATCTTCTTTTATTTGATATGGTTGAATTTAACGACCAGGAAGCAAGAGTGATTGATACTGAAAAACGACTCGGTATTAACTCACATAACGAGCAGATTACTATTCCGGAAGAGGTAATGTCAAATCATTTCTCTGAGGACGCTATTCAAAAAAAGAAGATTACGCGACCAGGTGATCTATCTTTCTTATTCCCTTTGTATACGGCATATGATGTGATGTTGTATGTAATCTCGCATTTAGGTATGTCAAATGTCCTTGTTTCTAAGAAAAATGAGGGGTACTTTATGAAATGTAAGCTAGGCACTATTCCTTATGAATCCTATATGTTTAGGGTCCTCAATAGCTGTTTAATCTGTGGTGTTCTACAACATAAAAATGACGCAATAAAACTAACAGATGACAAAGAACATGTAAGTTTATATTTGAATGCAGAGGTGGTAGAAGCCGCTAAGAAGAAAGCAGACAAAAAAGGGTACAAGGGATATAAGAAATATTTAGAAGACATTATCCATAAAGAAGTGAAATCAGAAATAGAATAATAGTTACTTTAAAAACTGCATATTTTCATGTGGTTTTTTCTTTAAATCACGCATTTTTATTTTGAGGCATTTAAAAGGATTATATGACGCGTTTTATCACAATGCATACAAATGTATTAACTTGTCCGTTTATCTATCTTAAATACAAATCTGAAAAGCATTTTTTCAGTGATAGTCTATGAAAATTTCATTTCCCTTATAGATACAAGGTCATATCGTGAAAATTCCAAAAATAAATCATGGAACATAAAAATGACTTAATTACGTTTGTCTGTTCGAAAGAGGACCATAATATGTATTTATTAAATGCATATCATGATCCAAGAAATAATTTGTCATAATATGATTATAGTAAACTAATTGATGTATAGCATCAGCATACATCTTAAGATACAAAATATAAAAAAGAACTCAGGTATGATAATTATATATACACCTTAGTTCTTTTTTATTTTAATATCATTTTTACATGTATATACTTGTTGTTGCCACTTCCACTTTTTTATGGGTTCTATTAATAATATTTGCTGCTTTCTTTTTCTCTTCAGCTTTACCACTTTTTAATTGTTCATGTAGAGTTTGGAGCTTATCTAGTGGTATTAAGCGTAATCTTGCTTTTATTTGTCTCTTTATTTTCACTTGTTTTTCTATTAGGGGTCCCGCCAACCAAATGACATAAAACACACGCTAATCCATTTTGGGTAATGCAAAAACCAGATTATTCTACTTAAAAAACAAATAAAAAGAACCTAACCAAAATTGATTAAGTCCTTTTTATTTTAATTTCCCGTATTCTTCTTCCATTTCTCTTTTATATTGATGGTATAAATAATCCTTTTCTGTTATTTCACCAGTCCTAACCAAAAGACGTTTCATCTTTAAAAAAGCTTCTTCACCATAAAGTACTTTTCGGGCATCATCACATGATTTCCCATTAACGCCTTGCCAAAAAGCATATGGATTGTTACAATTACTAATCATTTCTCGAGCCTTATCTTTATCATATTCAATCGAATACTCTTTATAGCTTTTATACCCTTCAGTTAAAAAAGGGATCATACAAATAAATATAGTGAATAATATCAAGCTTTTTCTTGTAAATATTATTTTGTAGTATGGATACAAAAGCTCTTTAATCATACGAATTAAACTTAATGTGGAATAATCTAGCTCAATTGAAAATTTACGTTTGAACTTTGCAAAACGACTTTCTTTATATCTCCTATACCTCATATAAACCCCTCTAAAGATTCCTTTAATTTATATAACAATATTATACCATTCTAATAACTGATTAAAATACTGTATCATAAATAATTCGTAACATTATTTATCACAATCCTTTTGTTATGCTAGAAATCTTTTTATATCAAGCTTTCTTATTCTTAGCGTGGGTTTTATGTTAGTACGTTGGCTGTACCCCTATTATAAGTACATCTAAATGGCTGTTATTAACTTTTTCCTTTAGATGCTCTAATTGTTCTAGGGACATACAACCATATGTCTTCGAATCAATATATTGAATCTTCAGTTCCTTGCTTAATACCCTAATTACCTTTAATAGCATTATTCGACTTACTTGCATGGAATAATCTGTGTATCTAGTTTTATTAACTTTTATTTTCTCTAAATTTAGTTCATTTAGAAATAATCGAACAAGGTCGTTCGCTATTTTCCCATCTTTTACGAGGTTTATACCCTTATGAAACTCAGCTAAAGCATCAGGCTTAAATTTCATATGGATCTTCCTTTCTTTAGATATTACAAGCGCAGGGGATATACGTTCATACTTATCTTGTTTTTCTCTTTTAAATTGAAAAATATAGTACCTTTTTAAAATTAATAAACCGTATATTTTCAATAGCAGTCTCATTTTTTCGAATGTCATGATATATATTCCTTTCTAGCATTTTACTAAAACAAAACATTTTAATGTTATATATAATTTAATTGATATATTAAAGGATATTCTACAAAGCTACTGTCAAAATTAATAGTGTTACCTTAATAATATCCTAATACTATAGGGATTATGGTATAATATCAGTTAGTAACTGAAGACGTGTGGTGGGAGGTTGTACCCTTTCTTTCTCTTAATTTAAGAGGGAAAGGAGGTGTAACCGATATGGATTTTTTACTTCAATTATTACAAGATGCTACGAAGCTATTCTTAACAGTATTCGTAACAACTTATGCAACTGCTTATGCAAATAAGTTAGTTAAAAGTAATAATAAACGTAAAAGAACCACCGCGTCCAGCAAGACAAAAGGTGGTTCAAAAAGAAAATAACTAAAAATTTGCAACCAACCACCTTACAGTAGCAGTTACATAGCAGACGGGATGTTACAGCATCTCGTCTTTTTTAGTTTATACAATTCAGTTAAGTACTATACTTTATATATATTGAGTATGCATTCAATATATATCTAATTTACAGTAAACATACCATATATTTATATTTTGGTCAATAAACAAGCTGATCATACTTCCATTTAAAGCATATACGAAGACCCCTAAAAAATTATTGGGGGAACTTGATGAAGTGCCTTTTCTTATATTTTGTACTTAGTTACATACTGATTTTGAAACGTATAAATGGGTTTTCCAGTTTGAGTCGTAAAATTTTAACCATTGATTAGTTCCATTGACAGTTCGTCCTTTTACCCATTCACCAGTAAATCTAGTTCCATTAGCAACATTATACGCTATTTTTGAACTAGTACTTGCTTCAGTTCGTACTTTTGTATTTTCATATTGTGCGTCACAGACTGCAAGACCCTTAGCTGCTTTATTTGATGTGGCATAGGTGTTTTCTGCCGCACTAGCGCTTGTTACGTTAATAAAACTAAATGAACTTAAACCGATTGCACAAGCTAAAGCTGCCCCTTTAATTCTTTTCATTTTTCTCATATTAAACATCCCCTTCAATATTATTGTAGAGTTCCCTCTTATCAACTTAAATTGTATATTCGTTATATGAAGAGTTCAACATATAATTATAGACAAAAAAATACAAAATATTCATTTTCTGCATAATAATTCGCTATTTACAAAAATGCAACAATTTTACAATTGATATATATATAAAGAATGCAAAAATTTATACAAAAGAAGTATAAAAATTTATTATTTAAATATTCGAACATAAATTGATAAAATTAAAACAGTCAAAAATCTGTTTTGTTACAAAAGATTAATAGGTGTCTTTTCATATAAAAAACTCCACACGTAATATGTAAGGAGATTATCTCATAGATTATTTACAAATTTTTGGTGGGGAATATTTGACGCTTACGTTTTTACTTTTGATTTGGAAAAGTACAATTTTTTCATAGTCTAGACAAAATGAAATAGGAACATACATCGCATTTAAACTATTTTTATCAAATTTTTTTTAAAATTATCGAACTTTATTACAAATTATCAATCTTTTTTATAAAGCCACCGCAATATTTAAAAGATAAACTAGTATTGATATTAGATATGTTATAATTTTCATAATATATCTGCAAAGAAGGGATGGAATGAGCACACAAATTAAGGTAACACCGGAACAATTAGAACAATCGGCAAGAACCGTAAGAGATGCGAGATCAGCGCTAGAGTGTATACATAAAGATTTATATAACCAAACAGAATACATAGCCTCTCAGTGGAGTGGTGCAACGAGTGATCGATTCTATTATATGTTTAATGACACGAAGCCAATGATGTTTAATGTTTTACAAGAATTAGAGAAAATTGCAGTAGAATTAGAACGTGCAGCTGTTAAGTTCAGAGAAGCCGATGAGTTGTATGGCGGAAATTTAGTTGACTCTGATATTCAAGAAGGAGCCATGTGTGGAAAACTTCCTCCAAAATCAGAAGAGTCATTTTTGAATACAAAGGATTTAAATGCTGCATGGACTGGTATTTCTACCGGTTTTATAGATGGTGCAGTGGATGCGTGGGAAGGACTGATATCCTTAGGTGATAAAGAAACCTGGCTGAATATGCGAGATGCGATTGTAAACTATGAGGAAACTATTCCTGCTGCATTGAATGCTCTATCAGATTCATTTGTAAACAATCTTTGGAATGGAGATATGGAAAGTAGAGAGCATTATGTAGCTTATGGTATAGCAACGTTAGGACTCGGACTTCTGGGTGATAAGGGTCTTAGTAAAGCAGGACAAGTTGGGAAGGTAGCTGCTATTACAGGTTTTACTAAAGGAAAATCACTTGTAATTAATTCTCCGGCATACAGAAATGCATTACATATATTAAACAACTATGAATTCAAAGCTGGAAATCATCTTTCATATGCGGGAGTCGGAAGTATTCAACAGTACTTGCGGAAAGCAGCTCCATATACTTATGAGGGGCCAAATGGTCCGAAAACAATAAGATTAAGATTGGGTGAGTTAGCGGGAAATAAACATCCAGTTACAGGAATTCCGTATGATTTAGATGGTTTCCCTATTTTTAAACCCGTTTCTGAAGTTAAATTAAAAGAAGCTGATTTAAAAAAATCTAGACCAACACATGATAGAATATGTAGTAAAGCATTATACGAACAAATAATGAAAGACCCTAAGTTAGCTGCAGAATTCACAGAAGAAGAAATAGAGTTATTTAAGCTAGGCGAGGTACCTGACAGATTCACTTGGCATCATCATCAGGAAACAGGACGAATGCAACTCGTTGAGTATGAGGTACATAGACAAACAGGTCACACTGGTGGATATAAAATTTGGGGAAAAGACAGCGATAAATAAGGAGGAGTATATGTGAATAATGTTACTTGGATTGGGGTAAATAAAAAAGAAATTACAGATAAAAATATTCAGGAAGTAGAAAAATATTTTAATATTAAATTTCCTATGGATTTTATAAAATGTGTAAAAAAATATGATGGTGGTTATCCAAGACCTAAAATATTTGATATACCTGGACAGGATGAAAATGTATTTAGTAAGCTTTTGACTTTTGATTTAGAAAGTAGAAATTCAATTATTAAAGTTTACGAAGATATAAAAGACCGATTACCAAGTAATATACATCCTTTTGGTAAAGACTCATTTGGAAATCATTTGTGTTTTGACTATCGTAGCAACCCTGAATCACCTATAATTGTATTCTGGGATCACGAGGAAGAGGGAATTGAGGAATCAATTTACCCTGTGTGTTCAACATTTCAACAGTTACTTGATAGTCTTCGTGATTTCGAAGACGAAGATTGAAGAAAATAAAAAACGGCCTATAAAATATAGACCGTTTTTTCTATGATTTACTAATTTTCCAACCATCGTCCGTTTTCTCTAGTCCAATTACGATTACCTTTTTAGGATTACCTTTATATACAGCATCAACCGTTACTGTAGCAATTTCATTTTTCTCTTCAACTTTTCTAATCTTATAGCTTTTAAGGTCTTCACTAATTGATTTCATTAGTTCTGCATTTCCACCCACAAAAGCAACTATTTTTTTCGCTTCTGGAGTGAATAACTCTCCGAAATCTTTTACATTCCCGTCTTTTGCATCTTCAAAATATGCTGTAGCAACTTCTTCGGGATCACGATTATTTCCACATGCTGCAAGTGCTGTAACTGATAAAGCTATTACCACCATTAACATAATTATTCGCGTTAATTTGTTCTTCATTCAAACCACTCCTTATATATAACGTAATTTTAACTCTTAAAAAGGGCTAAATTACTTGTATAAGTATATAATAATTAAAATCGTAAAACTATATATTTTTAGATATTATTTTTATGATATAAAAGGTATTAAAAGTGAACGAAAGTAGGGGGAATCTACCTATTACTATAATTTTGATTTCAATTATATACACTAGTATAATATTAATGTCAGAGCATGCTCTGATCAGTCTACGTTATAGGGGTATAACAGACGACATTCATTTTCAAAATCATAAAATCGGATTCACTTATATGAAAGATAAAAGCCTTCCTAATTGTAGGAGGGCTTTTATTTTAATTTTGATGTAGTGATAGTGATTTCATTGTTCAAGAAACGTTGTTTACATAATTATATTATACAAAAAATATAGAAAGACAAACTATAAAGCAGTATAGCAGGCTTGCAGCTGCAGGGATAATTAAGCTTGCAAAAAAATATGTTCTACATGATTTTCTTGGCCACTCAATACGCTCCTGTATACGATTCTTCATCGAATCTTCGTCAATCTGCAATTCACTTGATAATGGCTGAATCTCTCTTTCCGTTAAACTATCAGCATTATTTTCATCAATTATATACATTTTGAAGTACCTATCTATACAAAAACTTGCTAAACAAACGTAAAAATTAAATAATATAAAAATACTTAAATTAAAATACAGATAGAAAATAGACACCACAAATAGAATAGATGCGATAATTTCAGAAATGAATGCAGCATAACAAATTTTATTCCATAATTTCAATTTCTTGAAATTTGTTTTACCATTTTGATAATTTATTACATGAGATGCTTCGTGTGCTGCAACAATGATATCTTCTAGGTTATTTAATTCATTTTCTTTTAAATATATTACAGTCTTACCATTTTCGCGATAATCACACCAACTTTGATTGGATATTCGCTTCCACCAGTTTTTACATTCATATAGAGGTTTTACTTCATAGTTTTCAAAACCGTATTTTTCCATAATACAATCTATAATTTGTTTTTGTTTTTCTTTCACCATATTATCAACCCGCTTTCTAATTTATTATATATACGAATATACTAAATTAAATGGGTATTGATAACTATTTTTTAGTCGTATATAGTCGTACCCCATCGCTATCAAGTTAAACTCATACAACGCCAATCATAGTAGATATTGCTGCTTTTTTAAAGGCTATGTATAAAGAATTTAAATATTCCCATGTAGAACGACAATAAAATCATTAAATATTAAAACCTAAAACACGCATACCTCCGTCCTAAAATTGAGACGGAGGTAAAATAAAGTTATTTAATTTTTGATAAATAACACTTCACTAAACGAATAAACAACAAGTGAGGGTATAAACGTAAATAAGAGATTGCTATGAGCTTAACTGAGTTGTTTTATGTTTTTTTAATTCGTAATACTTATAATACTCTAAAATAAAGAATGTTAAAAGTCCAAGTGATGTTATTACTGCTAAGATTAAAAAGCTAGTATTATACCCTTTGGCCATAATTGTTGATCCCATTAAAATATTACCTACTGTGCCTGAAATACCCATGGAACTAAAATAAAGCGATGATGAAAAACCAATTCGATTTTTAAACTGATCTTGAACATACATCATCAAACTACTAAATATAACTGCTACATAAAATGAACTGAATATTTGAACGATAATAACTATCCATATTTTAGTTGTCATTGCTAACATTATAAAATATAAAATTTCGCCTAGTATACCCAAAAATACGGTTTTAGATGTACCAAACTTATCTGTTAACACTCCTACTATCGGAAAAGTAATTATTTCAAATAAAGGTCCAACGCCAAATATTAGAGCTAACATCCACTTGCCAGCTATACTGTCAACGTAAAGAGACAATAATGTACTGTTAGTCTGACATCCTATAAATAAAAAAATCGGAAGGAGTGTTATTAGAATGAAACCTATATAGTTTCTTCTTTTTTCAATATTGTTATTCTTATCTTTATCATTCTTTTTCACTTTTAACTTATTAGAGTCATTAATGAAAAAGTGTATAGCAATTAACAACCCTATGTTTAAAAGGGCATATATGATGAAGAAATAGTAATATGAAACCAAAGAAACAATAGATATTCCTATAAAAGGTCCTACAATATATCCCAAAGAGATACCTGCTCGAATAGTAGAATTAATACTTCCTTTGTTCTTTTCATCATTATTGTCTTTAATCTTATCTGCTAAGACTGCGAAAATAAGAGAACTACTTGAAAATTGTGTTAAACAACTAGCGACTATTATTACCGTTGTATAAGGGAAAAAACTAAAAAGTAACGCTCGTAAGCATTGTAAAGCTATTTTCACTTCAATAATCAGTTTTCTTTTACCAATTAAATCTGTTAAGTGGCCAATAAAAATATTAACTATAGAACTTCCGATTCCAATTGCTCCTAACATAAAAAAAACAAAAGACGGGGATACATCAACAACCTCCATAATCCATAAGGGAAAAACAGGTGCCAGCATAGATGCAAGTACTGTCATAAAAATATTTATTAAAAATAGTTTTTTATAATCTTTATTTTGGAAAATTTTAATATATCCACCATAGAAGAGTTCCATTTTTTTAATCAAATTATTCACCCACTAGATATGTAATATATTTTATTAGATGCTTCTTTGAATTTTTTTCTATAGATAAATCTCAATTTACATCTACCCCTAATACTGTTGTAAATCCTTGTTTTTTCTGCTTTTGTCAGCTAGTTTTAAATTATTAGTCCGTTTAAAACCATTCAAAAATCCATTTGGAATGTTAGGCGTATTATTCCTCGTACAGCTATATGGGACATCAAATAACATAACGAAAATTCGAGAGGAAAGTTGTTAAGGTCTCTTAATATTAGACTAAGCACCTTATAAATGCCTGAATTATATTGATAAATAGGTGTCATTTGAGACAAAATCAATATATGCTTTTAGCATTACTATTTCTTCAACCTGTTTTCCTGTTTACCCACGCTTTTTCTAATCTTTTTTTCTTGAAGTTTGATTATGCCACAAAATCAAAAAAAAACGGTATTATTTGCGATTTCTTTAAAAAACTGAATCAATAATTTTTTGAAGGATTTTTATGAGAATAGAGTATTGAAATTTCAAACTCACTTCCAAAGTATGATTGTTTAAAAAATAACTGGTTGATTCGTAGCATTTGGATTTCAATCAAACTTTTTTAATAAAACGCAAAGAATTGGGGCTATAAGAATCACTGGAAGGCTTTATTTATAACTTTGAATAAGTTCTAAATCGATTAATTCTTGTTTACACGAAAGAATTCCTTGTTGCTTGATAAAAAATCGAGGAATCTTTAATTATTGTTTGTTTTGTATCGTAACAAGTAATTCGCTAATTTCGGCACCCTTTTCTCGTTTTTAATAGAATCATGCGTAAAAGTATTAAGAATTATGGAATTTATTAAACTAGATGATTTTTAAGATTTGTAATTGAAAATATAGGTTTGAATGATTTTTAAAACAGTAATAATTAATCATATGAAAATACATATAAATCTAAAACCTCTTAAATGTAATTTAGAAGTCTTAATAAAATCCCCAAAAAGAAAATGGGGAATTATGGTGTTTCAGATCCTACAAAATTCTAAGAACAAAAATATTCTTGAATTTATGCAAGATATGTACGAAACTGCTGTGAAATTCTCATTATTTTTGTTGTACCTAATTGACGAAAAAGTGAGTATATTCAGAAAACAAAAAAGGAATATCCAAAAAAAGGGAGAATATTTAACTTTACCACAAGAAAAGACACTAAATAATCCATCTATGTATGCAGTTTTTTATGGAAAATTATCTTTGTAAGGTATAGAAAAACTAGTCGAAATAATCATCAAGGTATGTAATATTTAAAAATTAATTGCAAGGAATTATGAAGTGAAATGAAAAATGTAATTGGTAAAGAGAGAAAAGTACTAGTTAAAGAATATGGGAACAGGAGGTGGTCATATTTGTATCTATAATTACATTCTTTAGTAAATATTAATTATTACCTTTATAGAAGACATAGTGAATTTTTAAACTATATAAAAATAGAAAAGAGGAAAAATACTGTGTCTAATTTTGAAGTGTTAAGAAAAAAAATTGAAGAGAAAACAGCAAAAGTAGGTGTAATTGGTCTAGGTTACGTAGGTCTACCACTAGCATTAGGCTTTACTAAAGCAGGATTTAGTACTTATGGAATTGATATAAATTCTAATAAAATAAAATTACTCCAATCCGGACAATCATATATAAGTGATGTCGAAGGTATGGAAGTTTCCCAATATATTAATACAAACAGCTTTTTTCCTACAACTGATTATAGTGTACTGAAAGAGCTTGATGTTGTAAGTATATGCGTTCCTACCCCCTTAAATAAGAATCAGGAACCTGATACATCGTATATCGTTAATGTGGTGAAACAGATTAAAATATATATCGAAAAACCTTTACTTATTATACTGGAAAGTACGACTTATCCAGGTACTACAGAGGAACTTATTGAACTAGAAATAAAAAAGAGTGGTCTTATTGTTGGTAGAGATTACTTTTTATGCTTTTCTCCAGAAAGAATAGATCCAGGAAATAGCAAGTATAATACGTTTAATACGCCAAAGATTATCGGTGGAACAACTAATCGATGTCTTGAATTAGGTATGTTATTATATTCAAATTCTATAAAAACTGTTTTACCGGTTAGTTCACCGAGGGTGGCAGAAATGTCTAAATTGCTAGAAAATACATTTAGAAGTGTGAATATCGCTTTTATTAATGAGATGGCACTAATGTGTGAAAAAATGAATGTAGATGTTTGGGAGGTGATAAATGCTGCTTCAACAAAACCATTTGGTTTTATGCCTTTTTACCCTGGACCAGGTATTGGTGGTCATTGTATTCCTCTGGATCCAATCTACCTGTCATGGAAAGCAAAAGAGTATCATTTTTTTAGCAAATTTATTAATCTCTCACAAATGATTAATGATAAGATGCCTGAACATGTCCTATCAAAAACAAAAGAGATTTTAAAGTTACGCTCAAAAAAAGATTGAATATTCGAAAATATTAATTTTGGGGGTATCTTATAAGTCTAATATATGTGATCTTCGTGAATCTCCTGCTCTTTCAATCTATGAGTTATATACAAAAAGCGGTGCAATTGTAGAATTTTATGATCCGCATGCACAAAGCTTTAGAGATGCTGAAGGTCATGATATCCAGTCGGTTAATTATGATTTAACCCATTTTAAAAATTATGATTGCATGGTGTTAATTACTAATCATAGTGAGTTTAACTATGAAGAGTTAGCCGCATTAAATATACCAATATTAGATACACGAAATGCATTCGGTAATAAAAAATGCTCCCATATATTTAAGCTTGGAGCACCTGTTAAAAATACAGACTCTCAGAAGAATGAAATTCGTATGATGGTTAAGCAACCGTTAGAAGGACTAAGTTTAATTGATACAGTGTAATAATTTTTTTATATAAAACCCTAAGTATTTTTATATGATTTTTTATTTGAAAGGAGTTATTTTATATGCGTATTTCTATGTATTGGCACAATGGACGTAGTCTAGGACATACAGCAGAGGTTGCAAAGATTTCACATGCTCTTGTAAAAGATATGCCAAATGCTACTCTTGTAGGCCTTTCGGGAGCATATCGTGGATTGGATTTATTACCAGAAAGTATGGACATTGTTAAACTACCCGCATTTGTAAATTATGATAAGGCTTCTGGTTGGGACATGTCTGGAAGGCAAGGAATGGATGTCAAGGCATTATTTCAACTCCGTTCTGAAATGTCTAAAGTTTTAATCAGACACTATAAACCTGATATTTTTCTTATTAATCACTTACCTTATGGTGCAGAAAATGAATTAGCACCAGCTTTGTCTAATACCAAGTCGGGTTTACGTGTACTTACACTTCGAGGAGTACTGTTTGATAGGGAGAAAACTACGCGTGAATATTTTTCGTCTAAACACACTAAATGGATTCACGATAATTTTGATGCTATCTTTGTACACGTTGATCCCAATGTTTTTATGCTAGAGGAATATTATGATGTTCCCATAGAACTTCGAGATCGAATTCAATACACCGGTTACTTGGCAAACAAGAGCTCATTGACTAAAAATAAAGCACGGGAACAACTTAATATTAATAGCGAGGAACGTATTATTGTTGCAAGTATGGGAGGTGGTCAAGGTGCTTTCGATATTTGGAAATCTGTAATAACTGCCCTTAAAACAAATGAAAAATCATTCGACAAAGCAATTGTAGTTACAGGTCCCTACTTAGAGTTAAATGAGAGTATTGAACTTAATAAACTTGCATCAGAAATTCCGTGGTTACAGGTTATTAAGTATGTACCCAATATGACTACATGGATGACTGCTTCTGATTTATTTATAGGAGCAGCTGGTTCAAATATGTTAGGTGAAATCCTTGCAACTGGCTGTAATTCTATAGCAATCCCTCGACAAGTAAGAGAAGCTGAACAACGTATTCATTCAGCTTTACTTGAACAAAAAGGAATACTTAGAGTGTGTAATTTAGAGGATGTTTTAGAAGGTAAATTAGACAAAATTGTAAACGACGGATTAAATGAAGCTATTATACCTAATAACAATCTTATGCTTAATGGGGCCAGTAGGTATGCTGATCTCTTAAGTAAATTATCTAAAGTTAGATGCTAATGGTCTTAAATAGGTTGAATGAAATAATCACAGGTTGGTAAATGTTATTTTATTATAGTTTATAAAGACGTGTTTAAATTAAATAGACTCATAAAGAAGGTGTAGACATGAACAAACCCCGTGTAACATTACTTTTACGTTATTTTACGGTAGGTGGTTTAGAAAGGGTCGTTTCATCGTTAGCAAACTCTTATGTAGCTCAAGGAATCGAAACACAAGTTATTGTTATGTCGACAGGCAAACGTAACGCTTTAATTACTGAACTTGATCAAAGAGTTAAAGTAATATTACTTTCTGGTTCGGTTATTAATAAGTTATCTACATTACGAAAATTAACAAGGGGACAACTGGTTCATATTCATTTTGGTGATGGACGTATTCATCCACTAATCCGTTCCGCGTTATGGGGAAGAAAAATTGTGGTAACTTATCACAGTGTATACCGCCATAAGCGCACATGGTTAATGAATAGAATAGACCAATTTTGGGCATCGCGTGCCTCTGGTATTGTTGCGGTTTCGGACGCAGTAAAAGATTTTTGTGTTAAAGATGTTAGAATTCCAGAAAAACGAGTTTCAGTAATTAAAAATGGAGTTGATATTCGCCCGATTTCAGTAACAACTAATGAAGGAGACAATTCATTCACCTTGATATCGCTTGCTGGTCTTTATCCACATAAGAATCATATAGAGCTACTCAATGGTATAGCAGAAGCAAAGAAGTTGGGTATCAATATTAAACTCCGTGTAATAGGTGATGGCCCAATGATGGCTGAGTTATATCAGCAATGCATAAAATTAGATCTTCATTCAAATATTGAATGGTATGGAGCTATCTGGAGACAAGATATTATTCAGTCATTAATTGCAAGTTCACATGGATTTGTTTCTGCAAGTAAGTTTGAAGGATTACCAATTTCTATACTAGAAGCTATGTCCTATGGATTACCAATGCTATTATCAGATATCCCTCCTCATCGAGAGCTAGCAGATAAATCAGCTTTATATTTTTCAATTGGTGATTTAAAGGGGTTTACTGAACAATTGCAGTCATTAGTGAATAATAGCGATCTCCAAGTTAAAATGAAGAACGATAGTCTTAAAAGAGTTAAAAAATTCGAATTACAACGTTGCGTTGAAAGTTATCTTGATTGTTATAGTAAGATAACAGGAGAAAAGACAGATTTGATTTTAAAAGCATAATATAAAAAACGAATAAAGGAAGTGTTGAATATTATGGTAGTAAATCAACATATTACTAAATCTCGTTTGGATTCGGGACTCACACTTTCCGTAGAGAATTTGAAAGTTAATGAATCTATTACATTAATTGGCGATAATTTAGAACGCGTTGTTGTTATATTGGGTGGTACCTGTACAATTCAATTTGAAGAAGAAAATATTTGTTGGACTGGGCTCGGAAAAAGAAAAAATGTATTCGATGGTCCTGCTACATCAATCTATCTTCCATCTTTTCTTTCATCTATTATAAAGGCAGAGACTGATACTGTCCAATTGGTAGTGATTTCAGCCCCTGCACATTCTAAGAGGGAACCATATGTAATAGCTCCTAACGATGTATTTATAGAAGATCGGGGACAAAATGAGTGGAGCCGTGAAGTTCATAATATTTTGAGCTCTAGTCACCCTGCTGATTGCTTACTTGTTGGTGAAACATTTAGTACTAAAGGAGTCTGGTCTGGGTATCCTCCTCATAAACACGATACTGATAATCCCCCAGGCGAAAGTAAACATGATGAAATATACTTAATACGTGTACAACCCACTGATGGTTTTGGGATATTCATAAATTATAAAAATGAGAATGAAAGGGAACAAGCCATTGTAGTTCGGGATATGGAGACCATTACAGTTGAAGAAGGTTATCATACAATAGTCGCAGCAGCTGGACATAAGTTTTATTACTTATGGGCTTTAGCTGGTGATGAACGTGAACTAAAATGCCATGTTGACCCGCGCTATAAATGGCTCTCAAATAATTAGATTAGTTTTAGAAAAGTGTAGAGATTGTAGGGGATTTAGTATGGAAATCCTAAAAAATATTTATTATCTTAATCATTCATCTAATACACTCCAAAATAACACTCTGGGAGGACTAAATGAAAGTTGCACTTTGGAATAGACAAGGCTCACCAATAGAAATTCACGAAAAGCCAATACCTAAGGTTGAAGAGGATACTGACGTTGTTATTCGTGTGCGTGCTGCAGTATTTGGTGCCGCTCTAGTACGAGCTGTCACTGTTGGACATCCAAAGTTCAAACCACCAAGAGTTCTTGGAACACTTGTAGCTGGTGATGTTGTTTCCCGCGGTAAGAATGTTGATATTTCTTTAGGGACTCCTGTCATAGTAGACCCTCATCCCCCGTGTCTAAAATGTGTTAATTGTATGAATAAAAAAGAAGCCTTATGCCTTTCAAAGCAAACTCTAGAACCTGGGGGACTTTCTGAATATGTTCGAATACAATCGCCACTAACAAGACATATACACAAAATCCCAAGTGGGCTTTCATATGCGTACGCTGTATATACAGAAATAGTAGCATGTGTATCTGAAGCAACACTTGTAAGCGGGATTAGTATTGGTGATACTGTAGTTATAATTGGATGTGGGCCCATTGCAATGATACAGATTCAACTTGCTCGATTACGTGGAGCAGCAAAGGTTATTTGTTTATATAATCACTCCGAAAGGGAATCTATTATTTCTCTTTTGGGTGCAATACCAGTAGATGTAAGAGAAGGTTTTGTTGAACAAAGAGTGAAAGATTTATGCTCTACTATCGGGGCTGATGTAGTAGTTGAGGCAGTTGGTAGTTCAGAAACTTATTCATTGTCTATGAAATTAGTTCGTCCAGGTGGAATGATAGTTCTTTTTGGTGGCTCTCCACCTGGCACAAATCTTACAATTGACCCTAACCATCTTCATTATAACGGTATACAACTAATAGGAACTTATCATTATAGACCAGGGTTATTTGAACGTTCATTGAAATTACTTGCTTCAGGAGCTATAAATTTAGAAAAGATAATTACACATAGATTACCACTTGAGGAAGTTATAAATGCACCAATAGTCGCCAAAAAAAATGACTGCATAGCACTTATTATTGAACCTTAGAATAAAAGCTATTTAAAGTATAAGAGATTATTCAATTTGAGATGGCATTTCTAATTATTTTATATTTATATGGGGGGCTAATTAATGAGTACTTTAGTAAATTCGAATTCAGCAGGGCACGGTGTTAGATTACAACGGATATTCAAAAAGGAAACTGGTCGCACACTAATCATTCCGCTTGATCATGGGATTACGTCTGGTCCTATTGCTGGCTTAAGTGACGTAAAAAAGGTTATTTCAGATGCTGCTGAGGCTGGTGCGGATGCAATTATGCTCCGTCCTGGTTTAATGGATGCAGTTTTAGAAACTGATTCCAAAAAACTTGGGATAATCCTTCGTTTAACAGGACGGCTAGAAAGAGGAGTTGATCATGTTCAACTTAATTCAGTAGAACATGCTATACGTTGTGGAGCTGATGCAGTTTGTGCAGAATTTAAATTAGGATCTGATGGTTCCCTTGAAAATGCTAAAATTGCCAGTGAAATAGCTGAACGCGCTCATGCTTATGGCTTACCTGTTTTACTAACAATCTACGCAATGCCTGAGTATGTTAAGAAGTTTGGACCTAAAGCATATGAAAATGCTTGTCGTATTGGTGAGGAATTAGGGGCTAATTTTGTCAAAACAGCGTTACCACCAGATCCTGAAGTAATAAGTAATTGCCTTAAATCAGTACGTATTCCTATTGTCATTGCAGGAGGAGAAACAATGCATTCAGCTAAATTACTCGAAGATGTTCAAACAGCTGTTGATTTAGGGATTGCTGGAGCAGCTATCGGCAGAAATGTTTGGGGTAATGATGATCCAATTCTGATAGCCCAAAAGCTTAGTTCGATTATTCATGAAAAATCAAATAACTGACAAAGAAAAAAACAATACATCGAAGCACTTATATAAAATATTTCTTTCTTACTGACATGAATATAGATTCTTTATATTGTAAGGAGGGAATTGAGTTGATTATAGTAGCGAACCAAAATGATGTATGGGATTTTTCTCACAATTAGTATCATTGCTTAATTTCTAAACGATAAGAGGATGACGAAAAATGAGAAAATATGTATTAGTTGGAGCAAGTGCAAGATCCCTTGAAATGTATGCTATACCACTCGTGAAGGATTATAGTGATGTAGCTATAATTGTCGGAATATTCGATATAAATGAAACTAGAGCAAGGTATGTAAGAGACAGTTCAGATTCTAATATACCAGTGTATACGGATTATGACTTAATGATGAAAGAGACCTTACCCGATGGAGTGATAATTGCTACTATAGATAAGTTTCATCATGAGTATATAATTAAATCTCTTGAATATGGTGCAGATGCTATTACTGAAAAACCAATGACAATTGACATTGATAAATGCAATCAAATCCTTGAAGCAGAAAAAAGAAGCGGAAAAAAAGTTATTGTTACGTTTAATTGCCGTTTTAAACCAAATACAATAAAAATTAAAGAATTACTCACGAAAGGTGTAATTGGAAAAATACTTAGCGTGAATTTCGAATGGTTATTAGATACATTTCATGGTGCTGATTATTACAGAAGATGGCACAGGGGAATGGAAAACTCTGGAGGTTTGTTGGTGCATAAATCTACTCATCATTTTGATTTAGTTAATTGGTGGATAGATGAGGATCCAGAAGAGGTATATGCGAATGGGACATTAAGATTTTATGGGGATAAACAGAAAAAACGTGGAGAAAGATGTAGTAGTTGTGAAAATCATAAAAATTGCGATTTCTCATTCCCTGCACACCTATACCCAATTGTCGACAATATGTATTTTAAAGCAGAAAAAGAAGATGGATATTTTCGCGATCGATGTATATTTGATGATGAAATCGACATTTATGATACTATGTCTTTAACAGCGAAATATAGTAAAGGAACCTTACTGACATATTCACTAATATCCTACAGTCCATATGAAGGCTGGAAGGTATCTATTACTGGAACAGAAGGTAGATTAGAAGCAATTGAATATCAAAGTGGAAATCAAATAAATCATACTACAAACCTGATTAAAGTATTCAAATCACAAGGGGCGAATCGACAAGGGGAAGTTATTAGTTATGAAATACCTAAAATACATGGTAAACATGATGGTGGAGATGAAAGACTACGCGAAATGATTTTTCGAGGTGGCTTACCTGATCCGTTTCGTCAATTTGCAGGTTCTCTTGATGGAGCAAAATCAATTTCACTTGGTATATGTGCAAATAAAAGTATCAAAATCAAACAACCTATATTTATAAATGATTATCTCAAAACTCCTGAGGATAAGATTAATACTATAAGAGAATCATAGCCTCATATTTTATTCAGGTGATAATCTATAATCAAAGAAAAATTAAGCGATTGAAAAAAACAATAAAACATATATGCTATGTAACTACTCAACACCTAGTTAAGAATACTAGATAAATAGAGAGAGCCGTTACAACGTTTAATTTTCTAGCTTTTTCATATGAAGAAATCTAGCTTTTCTATTTCATTATGTTCCCATCTAGATGAAAAGATAGATTTCTTTTGTTTTTCTAGTGTACAGAACATTTTCATCGCTGTATTTACCTCTAAAAGAAACCCAAATAATAAAATTCCACATTTTACCTATTAGGTGTTGGATTGTATGGCTAAACAAGGGTAAAGACTTAAATGTTTTTGTACATGATTATAAGTCTTAGGGGGGCATTAAAGATGAAAAAAATTAAAATTTATAATGCCAAAATAATTACACCATATAGAATAATTAACAATGGTACTATGATTATTGATAGAGGTAAAATTTTGTATGTTGGTGAACAAAATTTATCCCTTGATAACGTTATGGAAATAGATGTCATGGGTAACTATGTTGCACCAGGGTTTATTGATATTCATTGCCATGGTGGTGGAGGGCATGACTTTATGGATGGTACTGTGGATGCGTATTTATGTACTGCAAAAACACATGCACAATACGGGACAACAACTCTAGTTCCAACCACTTTAACTAGTTCAATCGAGGATTTAAAAAAATCGATCTATGCTTTTAATAAAGCCAAGGCAGAAAATGTTATTGGGGCGGAACTTCTGGGTTTACATCTTGAAGGACCTTATTTTTCCATGGCTCAAAAAGGGGCACAAGATGGTAAATATATTAAAAATCCAGATTTCAAAGAATATAATGAAATATTAACTTGGTCTAAAGATATTATTCGTTGGAGTGCTGCTCCTGAATTAGAAGGAGCTTTGGAATTTGGTAGATATATGAGGAAAAAAGGAATTCTTCCTTCAATTGCTCATACTGATTCAATATATGAACATATACAACAGGCATTTGAAAATGGTTTTACTCATATGACTCATTTGTATTCAGGAATGTCAGGTGTTAAGCGTATAGACTGTAAAAGATATGCCGGAGTTATAGAGAGTGCATTCATAATAGATGAAATGACAGTTGAAATCATCGCAGATGGCATGCACTTACCTGCAAGTATATTAAAGCTAATATATAATATTAAGGGGCCATCTAATATTGCACTTATAACAGACTCTATGAGAGCAGCAGGGATGCCTGAAGGAAAAAGTATTTTAGGTAGCCTAAAAGAAGGGCAACAAGTGATTATAGAAGACGGGGTAGCAAAATTAACCGATAGAAGTTCTTTTGCTGGAAGCGTAGCAACATCTAATAAATTGGTACAAACAATGATTAAAAAAGCAGATGTTCCTTTGGTGGATGCTGTTAGAATGGCAACATCCACACCAGCAAAAATTATTGGAATAGATAAAACAAAAGGAAGTCTTTCTAGCGACAAAGATGCTGATATAGTAGTCTTTAATAAGGATATAGATATTCGAATGGTATTTATAAAAGGTGAGATAATCTACGATAAATTGGAAAATCAATTAGTTATTAACAATTGATAAAAATATTTTATGGTTTAATTTTTCATTTGAATTAATTTCATAATGATTACCAAGATGGTATTAATAAGTGTTTGTGCTTTCAACTTTATAAAAAGTATCACTAATAAATTTATAGAGGTGATTACATTGAAAACTGTATTAATTACTGGTGTAGCGGGTTTTATTGGATTTCATGTAGCCAAAAGATTATTAAAAGAAAAGTTTAACGTAATTGGAATTGATAATTTAAATTCATATTATGATGTTACCTTAAAAGAGAGACGTCTTAAAGAGTTAGAATCTTTAGAGTCTGATGATTTTGTTCTGTATCGTGAGTCTATTGAAGAACAAAATTCACTCAATTCGATTTTTAAAATGCACAAACCTTCTTTCGTTATTAACCTAGCGGCACAAGCAGGGGTTCAATATAGTACTGAAAATCCAAGGTCTTATATCGATTCTAATTTAGTTGGTTTTTCAAACATTCTTGAGTGTTGTAGGGAAAACAAAATACAAAAACTAATATACGCATCGTCCAGTTCAGTTTACGGAGCGAATAAAAAAATTCCATTCTCTGAGTCCGATAGTGTCGATCATCCACTAACACTTTATGCGGCTACCAAAAGAGCTAATGAATTAATTGCTCATACCTATAGTTATTTGTATCAAATACCATGTATAGGGTTACGTTTCTTTACAGTTTATGGTCCTTGGGGAAGACCGGATATGTCGATATTTAAATTTGTTAATGCGATTCTCAAGGGGGAAAGTATTAATGTAAATAATTTTGGAGAATCACTTCGAGATTTTACATATATTGATGATGTTGTTGAAAGTATTTATCGTTTATTAATTATGGAAAATATAACAGAGAAACAAACTAACGATGACAACTCACCTAATATACCATATAAACTGTTTAATGTTGGTAATAATAATCCGATAAAATTAATTGATGCGATCTCGTTAATTGAAGAGAAACTAAAAATAAAAGCAACGAAAAATTTCTTACCATTACCCAATTATGATGTTCCAAACACATTCGCTGATGTGAACGAATTAAATAAAGCCATTAAATTCACTCCCAAAACTACAATTCAAGATGGAATAAATAATTTCATCGATTGGTATTTGGAGTATTATAAGACAGAAAAGAAACTCCTCTTAGAACAATGAGAATATCAATTATCCTAATCTAAATAGAAATATATACTGCATCTTCCTGTTATTATCTCTACTATTTACTAAGATAAATAATAAAATTAAGATATAAAAAACACCTATCTATATTTAAACGATAATGAATATAGATAGGTGTTTCTTTTTGAAGGAACAAAATACTTGTTCAGAAGAAATTGAATACAAGCATAAATAACCTACACTTTTCTTTCAATAACTATACTATGAATTTGAAATTTAATAAAAAAACAATTACACTCCAGGATACCTAAAGGTCTTGGAGAATTTTTCCATCTCCTGGATAATACCTTTCAATCTTTTTCCTCCCCATGATAATACTTCGGCATTATTAGTCCCTAAGATAAAGTTTACAATCACCATATCACGCATGACTAAAAAAGTAGCAAGCTCTCGTATGTTAATATCTCCAGTATATCGAGTAGTATTGTAGCCGTATAATAGATGCTTTTTAAACTGTAAATAGTCCGCTTCATTTTTAGAAATCCGTAATATTGAGCTTAAAATTGTAGCAATATCCATCATGAAATATCCAAAACCACAATCATCAAAATCAATTACTCCTAAGTTATTACTATCAATAACAATATTTCCACGGTGCAAATCAGAATGAATAAGGCCAAAGTTTGAAGCATCCTTCTGAAGTAAATCTTCTTTAATAATCAAGGAAACCTTATCAAAAATTTCTATTTCCTCTTTAGACAGCTTTTCTGTTATATGTTCAGAATTGAAAACTGATCTTGCACCAAATATTTTCCCCCAATCCCATGATGGACGATCAATTTCTTGTTTACATGAGTACGATTCCGAATTATTGTGTAATTTAGCTATTATTTTTCCTAAATGTTCAGCATTCAAAGGTGTTATCTCTTCACCGAGGCTTTTTCCTGATATCCACTCAAAGAGTACAACATTCCGAAATTTAGGAACAAACTGAGTATCTTCAACCGTAATTACATAATTACCACTAAAAGATTTTACGGGATTGGGCACTATTAAATCACTTTCTTGTTTAAGTGACAATAACCATTCTATTTCCGATTTTTGTTGTGAAAATGTGTGACCACCTTTTTCTGTCGGTGTACTTATTCGTAGCACATATTTTTTCTTATTTTCAGTTTGGACAAAGTAAACTGCATTATCCTCGTATTGTATTAATTTAAAATGAAAATTTCCTAGCTCATAATTCGTCAATGCAATTTGTGCGAGAGTATTAAGATGAGCTTTTTGTTTACTATAACTTAAATCGTAAAAATTATTAAAAGGCAATTCCTTATTACTATTTGTTTGGTTTGTCTTATTCATTTACATTCCCTCCAGAATTCCTATTTTCATTTCCCTATAATCTAACTCAGATTTTCACTTTTTTATTAGTATTCTAAACTTCTTACTAAAAAATCAAATTCCTTTTTAACATAAAAAATATCAGGTATAGGAGTAGGGGTACGATTTGAGAAACGAACTATATTCTTTGTATTTATCTGGTATTGAAATACCCAAACTTGAGAAGATAATGTGGAAATATTAATTCAGATGAGTTCTTATAAGGATCAATGATTATACTCTACTTAAGTCTGACACATTATTATCACTCTTATTTTATTAATATTATTCAAATAAGAGCGTAATATGCGGACATCCAATGTTTGAGTTGTCACTTATAAATGCAGATTATATTTGGAGGGCGGTTATATAGAAAACAAGTTTGATATAACGGGAAATGATTCATATTTTGGGTACCAAGCTTAAACTAAATTAGGAAATCTAATTAAATTATAGAGAATACAATTAAAGCATCCATCTGGATGCTCTTTTCTTTTGGAATAGAAACACCCTTGGTAACTATATTTTAAATATAATTCTTAATTATGTTACGTGAAATTTTCCCATTACATGTTGTTATGAGATTATATTTGAAAGGAACAGAGGAAAATAGTTTGTTAGAGTAGGAGACAAACAACTGCAAAAACAATTACCATCCCGTTTTTGTTGGATTAACCTTAAATGCTTCGGAAATGAATAGTAATAACGAGGATATCACAAACAAGTCGGTACCCATTAGAAACAAAGTTATCCAATCAACGCTTAAACTCATCCTCCCTCCAACGAAAAACACCTCCATATAAAATTGTTTTACAAGTGCATATCTATTTACAAGGAGCATAAATAGGACTATATATAATTTGAAATGTTCATTTTAATACTTACTATTTTAAGACTATAAAATTACACTTTAAGTTGTATTAGTTTAAATACAGATTATTTATGGAGATTATATTACTGGCATTAAAGAAGGCATAATACGGCAGTCGTAATATGTATGTGCCCTAAAAACAATAAATTATTAATACCTTAATGTTTGCGAAAAGAATAAGGTCTTGGAATCCTTATATATATAGGGTTCTAAGATCCCTTTATTATCGCTTCTAAACATAATTTCATTAAAGAAGATAATAAAATTTATAGTTAATCTACAACAGCAGCATGCTAAAGAATCAAAAATCGCACATTTTACGATAAAATTAGTATATTTTGTGCGATAGTGTGGTATCCTATAATAAAGAGGTGGAATAATGATGAATGAAAACTTAGTGAACTTATTAAAAGAGTGGATGGAAAAAAATAACGTATCTAAAGTCGAATTGGCTGAAAAGATGGGTGTTAGTGAATCTTTAGTACGTGCTATCTTGAACGGAGAACGCCAATTAACAGCCAAACGTATTGATACTCTTGCTGAAATTACAAAGATTCCAGCTTGTGAGCTAATAGGCACATCGACTAATAATTTTGCTGGATATTCTGTGATGCTACGTGGTGGAAGTAAACAATTAAGCTTTGAACAAGAAAAAATGATTATGGAAGTCGCATTAATAGCAAACGACTATGAGTATTTGAAAAAGATCGTTAAGTAATGAAGAGAAATGGGTGAGATATTATGGAAGTTGAAACAGCTAGAAAAGAATCTGATTTTCAAAGATTAGTACAAAACTATGCTGAAACATTTTATAAACGGAATGTTCCATCTGGTTCTATAATAATAACCGATTTGCTTGAAGAAATTGTTTCAAGTTTAGATATTGACGTTATGTACTATAATTTTAACAATATGAACGATCAAAATCGACCTATTAATGGGATATATATGAGAAGTACAGATATATCGAACAAATCACATAAAATAATTATTAATGCATTAGATGATACAAGGACGCAGAATTTTACGTTAGCACATGAATTGTTTCATCATTTATTAATGGAGGAGAATCCAGCGAAACTAAGATTCGTTCTAAGAGACGAAGAACTTTTAGAACGAGCAGGAGATTTTTTTGCAGCTTCATTACTGATGAATGCAAAAGAGTTTAGAGCACATTATCATTATCTGTATGAGAAAAATGATTTTGAGAATTTAGTTTTTAAATTAAGTGATATTTTCAGAGTCCCATATGTTAGTATTATACGAAGATTAGATGAATTAAATTTATTGGTTGATGAATTTAGAGATTACCTGAATTATAAGGAACCCGAATTATTAGAACAGCGTATTAAAGTTTTGGGAGATTCACTATTCGATCAACCAACCCGTAAACCTATTTTTCATCCGTACGTAAGATTAATTGAAAAAGGACTCGCTAACAAACAATTAAAATTACTCGATTCAGCTAAAAGATTAAATAAAGTTAACCCCGAGCGTTCAGCAAAACTGTATAGTGAATATACAGCATTGTTGAGTAAGCTAGATAATGAGGATGATTAACTTTATTTGAGAGGAGTATTCTATGAATTTACCAATAGCTGAAGCGTGTTTTATAGACGCGAATATCATCTTTTATATTCATGACATGAAGCAACATACTTTTCCAGACATTATCGAAAAGGTATATAAGAAAGTTATTATTCATCCAGAAGTATTAGATGAATTAAATCCAGCTGGACAAGTTTTCGCAAGAGAAAAAATCCATTTGGAAAAATGGATTCTATTCGATGATTCGCAATTAACACCTACAGAACAACGTATGTATTTAAATAATATTACAGATATCGATAGTAAATTGAAAGAAATTGATATCAAAAGAGGGAAAGAAGCAAGTGCTGGAACCGGTGAAATATACTCGTTAGCTGCAGCTAGTGTTATTCATGCAGAATACATATGTAGTAATGACTATTCCATACAGAATGTCATTCAAGAATTACCGTTAAAGGTTTATCCAAATGGTGATGATGAGCAAGATCCTGTCTTTATTAAGCAACATCGTTTTTTAGATTTATGTCAAATTATTTGCGATGGCGAACTATTAGAACGTAGTCACGTCTTTAAATGTTATAAGACCGCGCTTAGGTCCATAAAATTAGAAGACCGTGAGCATTTTGACGGACTATTAGAACAGTTCCACACTGCAATACCTACTCCAACATTAAGTTAAAAACAAGTTTCAGCATGCTTTATCATTTATTAAAATAATAAACTTGGGTTCAATTTTTAATTGTTCTCTGCTCGGAAAATAAGCATATTCAATTCTAATTTTGAATACGCTTATTTTTTACATCTAGACTTACTCCAACCTAATTTGTCCAAATTTATATTTCCTTTCCCACTTAGTTTTCTGCCACATGAAATTCGTCGTTAAAATACAGACTTATAAAAAAGATTAATCAAAATTTATTGCAAATACACATAAAGGATATGCAATTTTCGTTATCTATTACGTAAAAAAATCATTGTAACTGGCATAAGATACAATGACTTTTTACTATAGAATCATAAAACATAATTTTAGATTCTATTAAATATCCATACTAATTAGTAAGGGAGAAATACCAGGGTGTTTTCTTTTTAGTATACAACATGTGCCGGATATACTTCGTTTCACATATACATTCAAAAAAACTATAAATAAAAGGGAATGGGAAATATGACATTTCCCATTCCCTTTTATTCTTTTCTAACAAAGCCCTTCACAATTAAAGATTTCTCTTCTTGATTTTCCTCTATATAACATTCAAGATATAATTCTCTAATCAGACTGGTTAAATCTAGCATCTCATATTTTCTTACAGGAAATAGCAATAAAATTATAGATTTGATAGCCGTCCAAAAAAATCTTATAAAAATATAGTAGAGACTAACAATACATGCAATTCCTATAAAAATAAATTTTACCATATTTATATCAATAAGATTGGTGGTATCAATCTTAACATTTGGAAGTTTAAATAAATTTTGCATTAAATACGTCCAAATTGGAATCAAAAAACCTACTAATAATGAGAGCCATGAAATATTTGAAAAACGATTTTGACATTCTTTTTCTGATACATCCATAAAAATTTTTAAATGTTTTTCATTATAAAATCCTTTTTCTTCAAAATAATTACGTAATCGATTTATCTTTTCTTCTCTTAGAGATTTAGTATCATTTAAATATATTAAAAACTTTGTTGTTAAAATAGTATCACAACATACACCAATCTTTTGTGCCATTGTTAAATTTTCAAGGCCACCTAATCTTTTTTCTAATTTATATACTAAAACTATATAAGATATAAGTGTTATAAGTAACATTGAAATTATAACTGTGGTCGATAGAGTAGTATTTTGATTAAAAAACATTGTCATAAAGAATAACAATGTTAAAATTATACAAACCCAAGCATATGGTCCTTGTTTTTTTAATATATTCGAATTACTCATGTTATCTCCATAAAATTTTATTAACTGTTGTAAATGGGTCTTCATTTCATTTTCTCCTTTATATAAATAAAATCTATATTATCATGTATAATTATAATTAGAAATATAAATATAAAATGTTTGCTTATTTCCTATACAAAGAATAGAAACACCATAGTGGTTACCTTCTAAATAGAAGTAAAAGATCTATAAAAACATTTAACGATTAACATTCAGGATGTATGTGGTATTGTAGGGGAATATACAGCGAAAATTAATGCAGGTATTATTATTGATTATGTGTGTTCCTTCAATCATGATGAGATGATGAAAAAGAGAAGATTTAATGATCAAACGGAAGCAAACTTATATAGGTTGCTTCTTTTTTCTGATTGAACTCATTAAGCATTGACCTGTTTGTGCGATGTTACTATACAAAGTATTGTATAATAATGGTTATACATAGGGAGTGGAGGAATGCTAATTATGGTGAAGGATTTAATCACTATTCATACAAATCCTGGGGAGACTAAATTAATCGATACGATAATTTCACTGAAAAAGGGTATCAGGTATTGGAAGTATATTTTATCATCTAAAAAAACAAATAAAGAGCGATTATTAAAGCGCTTCCGATTTTTGAATTTAAAAAACTAAATGAAGAAAGGGATGTAGAAGAAGCATTTCCTCCATTTTAAATAAACGATGATGAATTAATACGCATTGCATCTGAGATGCTAAAACACATGAGAGGAATTCAAGAACATAATCCTAATACTGGCAATGCAATAGATGACTATATAATTTCTTTAGATGCTTATGTTCGTGAAGCCTATAAAAGGCTACAAGAAACTGTTACAGCCACCATACAATCAATACGTTTACCGGATTTTACAAAGAGTATCAATCGGTTAAATAACCAAAATGTAAAACTATTCTCTGATGTTAACCATATGCTACGTGATATAACACCTATTTTTCGAGGGATTGCATCATCCATGAATGAAATGATGTCAAGAATTAGAGCATCTTTTAATAATCTCTATGAAACTATGAGAGATTTAAATGTATCAGAGCTGTTATCTCAAGCTGAACAAAAGTGCTTAGAAGCCTTAGAACATTTTTGTTCAGCAAGGCTGGTTCATCTTCTTAGATTTTAAAACATTAGATCTTCTAGATTTCTTTTATATAGAAACTGAAACAGGAGGAATTGTGTTAGAAACTGAGCAATTACTTTTATACTATACTCCTGAGTTGTTGGAGCGAAAAATCGATCAATGGGAAATTTATTTAGATAATCGATATCCAATTGTCAAAGAAGCCGCATTAGCTCATTTAACGGGGAATTATTATGTAAGTGTCCCTTTGTTTACTATTCATTCTGAAGGTATCATCCGTGAAAGTTTCCCGAAAAAGTGGATGAAACAAAGTACAATTCGAGAATCTATGGAAGAAGCAATTCAACAACGGGTTTCAAATGAAGAACTTATGTCAATTGTCCAAGGATATTTGCAAAAAGAAATCTTTCGTAATATTGGAGAAGAAGTTGAAACGTTTAGTCGTAATCAAGTTGTACACGGTGTAGATTTAGAATATGCAACAATGGAGCATTCGTTACGTGCTTTTTTATTTTTTGATACACTTGTACGTTGCATATATGAAACCAATCTATTCAATACGTCAGAACCTTTAACTAAATAGTGGAGATAAGAAACCATAGAATTTCGAAGAAAGAGAGGACTTATATTCTAAGCTAAATCATTCAGAGATACAATATGAGAATCTTATAAAAGATCATAAATTTTATGTATACATTTAGAAGGAGTGCATTGTATTGAAAATTTCACAAATACATATAAAAAACTATCGAAATTTAAATGATATTAATATTAAAGTAAATAGATTATTAATTTTTATTGGAGAGAATAATAGTGGGAAAAGTAATCTCCTTAAAGCTATTACACTACCATTTTTTAATGATGAAATTGGTAGTGTAAACAAAAATTTGGGGTGGCAAGATATTGGTAACTCAGCTAAAGCAAAATATTTTAATTTCATCCAAGAGAATTTAGATAGTATAAAAAATGGAGATATATCTTTAGAAAGTTTCATTGAAGCACTCCCTGTTATAAAAGTAGAAGTTACTTTTGAACCTGAAGACGCTGATGAATATTATGTACATAAGTGGATTAATTCAATTGATGGTACAAGTTTTCATTACGCTATCAGATACCAATTTTGTGTAGAGAACCCTAAAGATTTATTGACACATGTCTCAAAAATATTAAGTGATATAGACGAAATTGAAAATATAAAAATGAATTTATTACCGATTGAAATGTTTAAATATACCATTGTAGTTCCTTCTACACTAGAACAAGTAGCATTTAATGATTTAACGAAATTCAAATACAATGCTTTGGCTGCAGAACGAGATGAATTCTCCAATAAAAATACTCAATTAGGCTCAAAAGCTTTAGTTAACCTTTTGCATAATAAACTATCCGAAGAGCAAAAAGTAAAAGTTGAACAATCATATGAAACTTTTTTTACTAATCTAAAAGAGATAAGTAACTTAGAAAGTGTCTTTAATTGGCAAGAACAATCTGAATTAGAAAATGCAACGGATTTCTTTGAAAAGATTACCTTACTTCCTAATATGCCTAGTATGAATTCTTTGCTAAATAATGTTAGACTCGGATTTGGAGAAGAATATCTTAATACTCAAGGATTGGGATATCGAAACTTGGTTTATTTATTAGTAATGATGAATTCTTTAAAAAACACCTCAGATATAGCTCTAAACATATTAACGATTGAAGAACCAGAAGCACATTTATGCATTAGCAACGAAAGATTGCTTGCAAGTTTTATTAACTCTATCGTTAATTCAAGTAATCAAACACAACTATTTGTTTCTACACATAGCTCAGAATTTTTGAATAAGTTAGAGTTGAAAAATGTAACAGTTGTATCTGAGGGGGGAGCATTCTCATTAGAAACAGTGCTAAAACCTGAACAGTTAAACTATCTAGCTAAGAAACCTAATTTAGATTTTTTGAAATTCTTATTTTCACGAAGATGTATATTAGTGGAAGGGCCTACTGAAGAAATGTTAATTAAATCATATTTAAGTTCACAAACCCGTTCTTTAAATGATATTGAAGTGATATCCCTACATAAAGGATTTAAAACAATGCTAGATATTTGGTTAAGAGTCCACCAAGATTCACCTAATCGAATAGGAATTATTAGGGATTTTGATGATGAACCAAAAGCTAAAGAAAATCATGAAGCTTATAATATCCATGACAATATTTACGTTACTACAACTACTGAATATACATTGGAGCCTGAGTTTGTAAAGACTGGTGAAAACTTTGAAAAACTAAAAAACTATTTTATATCGAATCATGGATGGTCAGATATAACTACACCTGAAGCTTTATCTGATAAATGGAGAGGTGCTAAAGCAAATACAATGCTCAGATTTTGTCAAGATTTTGGAACAGGGGATTTAGAATCGATTGAATTACCAAAACATATCAGTAGTGTATTGAATTTTTTACAAAGTGGTGAAAAGAAATGAAGATTGTTGTAGCAGGTGCTGGTGCAGGAAAAACTACTTCAATGGCCCAGTTAGTATTGGACAAGCTTGAGGAAGTTACTAATGGGAAATTTATATATGTCATTACGTATACTAACGCCGCTAGAAACCGTATACGAGAAAAAATTACTGAATTAAATGGTTGTATTCCAAACCAATTATTTATTGAAACAATACATGTATTTTTATTAAGAGAGTTTGTTTTCCCGTTTCACCATTTGCTGTACAATCAACAGTTTATAAAAGCATCTCAAATGAAACTACCAGATAATTTAATCTTTAAGAGTAGGAAAATTAAAGAGCTAGCAGATAATAAAATAGTACATGTTGAAAAGGTTACTGAAATAGCTAAATGGATTATATGCAAGAAAACGAGAGATACCATCCAAATTAAAGAAAAACGAAAAAAACTATTAGACATTGTATCGAGATACCTAGATTCGATTTTTATTGATGAAGCGCAAGATATGGATAAACATTTGTTAGAAGTTGTTCAAATGCTAGATAGAGAAAATATTGACTTGTATTTAGTAGGAGATCCTAAACAAGATTTGCGTGGTAGGAATGCATTCAAGACACTAATCGATAAATATGGACAATCTGTGGAATATTTATCCGAAAATCATAGATGTCCTATTTCACATGTACAACTAGCAAATTCATATATTTCTGCGGACGAGCAGCAATTACCTCAGAAAGCTTTATTTGGTGAGCTTGGTTATGTATTTGAAAGTGATATTGAAATTAATAATTTTGTTAATACTATAAATTGGGATTATGCATTTATTTATAAGAAAAACGACAGATTTGCAACTCATATTAACGATAAAAATTTGGCTAAACAAAATTTAGCTTATGAATTAAAGTCTATAATAAATAAATCCAACATTAATGATCAACTAGTAGATAAATTAATTTATGACATACAAAAAATTATTTTGAAAGATCTGTCCCAATTAAATAACTTTAAAGCATTTTCAACGTTAGAAAAATCATTATCCATAAAATTAACTCGACAAGATAAAGGAAAGTTAGCTGATGCTATTAATCTAAATCGTGAAATTCCGACAAATGAGGGAATATTGGTGAATTCCATAGATAGTATTAAAGGATTAGAAGGAAATAAATGCTTATTTATACTTTCTACCGATTTAGCACCGTATCTATTCGGTGAAAATGTTAATCAAAATAAAATGTTAAATTATTTATATGTTGCCTTGACCAGAGCTAAACAAAAATTAGTTTTTATGATTACTACTGAAGTAGAGGAGAAATACAGTAGAAAAGGTATTAATACTTATTTCCAAGAGAACCTATTAATTAAAGAAGAACGAACTAGAGAAGCTTCCCTAACTTAAACCATGGATAAAGGAAAGGACTTAAACTCATTTCCATAGTCTCGCATTAAATTCTAATTTAATCCATGTATCTACGTTTTATCTGACGATATAAAACTTTATAACTTTTGAGTTAACTATTAGGAGGGACTATGTACAATTTTGTATCAATAGAAGAAAAACTGAAAAACAGTAGGAAGTTTGCAATAAAAAAATGTTAATAAATTACTCGATAAATTTTTTTATACTTATAATTTGTTTAATAATATGTAAAGAACTTATCGATCCAATTAGAACGTATATTAACGCTAATTTCAATTTCATATTATCAGTGTGTTCATTTGTATTAATTTATCCTCCATATAAATTTTACAGAAGGTTATACAACATACTTACCATAGCTGATATTATAAAAGATATAGTACAAACAGAGACCAAACCAAAACTCAGTCTAAAATCATCATTATTATTACTGGAACAACGGTGTGATGTTATTAAAATTAAAATAGATATTTTAAAATCAATTTCTCCCATTCCAATTCTCGTTTTCTTTTTAGGTATTGCATTTGATAAGAGTACATACCCAGAATATATATTAGGGGCTGCATTATTGTTAATGATGATATACATATATTGGATAAAATATTGTTATGAATCATATAAAACTACAACGTATAACGTATCGCAATTTAAAATTGCTATATCAAATTTAGAAGAATAATTAAAAACACGGGTATGAACAGTCCCCCGTGTTTTTTAACTTTTATAGATTACTCAATTATAGTAGGGAATACCACTTGTTTTGAGGAATAAATTTTACATTCTGTATTATCCCAATTAGCAAATACAACAAATGGTTTTTTGTTCTTATTAAGAATTTTTTTTATTAATGAATTTAAGATCTTTTCATTATCAATATGTAACGTGAATTTAAGATCTAAATTTGATTTTATACAAAACCTTGGCCGCACATATATTTGCTGATTTTTTCGGTCATAACCACCAAATATAACTTCAGCAATAACATTGCCATCAAATTCCTTTAAGTCAGAAAAGTATTTCTTAGATTTAATTCGTGTATCCGATAATAATTTATACAAAGGCTCATTTCCTAATAGATAAGTTTCACTATGTTGCTTCGCGAAATAATAAAATTGAGTGACACTTTTTATCGGTCTAACCGAAGGAGTTTCGTTACTTCCACTTGTAGTATTGGAGCTATATCCTGACTTTTCTGATTCACTATGCTGTTTTTTCAAAAGTTTATTCGCGAATTGTTTTAAATCGAATTCTGAAGCATCATAAATAGTATTAACTGCATTGTTTGAACTTCCATATAAACATCCCTGAATATGCCCCTTTGGAGTACCATTTGTAGTAAAGTATGGTCCATATACTCCGTTAATGGATGCTATTTTTAATAAAGCTGAACATTGAGGGTTTTTACAATTATACAGATATCCTTTTTTCTCTAGTTTTCCTTCTTGATAAGCATAAACCGTTTGATTTCCATCTAATGCAATTCGAGCCATAGATATTACCTCCAAAAATAATTTTTATAGTTCCCTATTAATAGATTAACAAAACTACAATTACAAACAAATACGAACATTTGTACTTTTCATGATATAATTTTGAATATAGTATTAGGAGATTCTTTAGGAGGGGAAAATATGGCTGAATGCAGATCACAGTTTACTGAATTTCACGATAATATTAAATTAAAGGAAGAAAATGAGATTTTAAGTAGTAAAAGAGACATTATTATAAAACGAATTAAAGATAAACTACCAGAAGAAACTGATTATAGTTTTGAAGTTTTTAATCAAGGTTCTTATGCCATGCACACAGGAATTAAACCATTAGATTCTGATTACGATATTGATGTCGGATTATATTTTGATATGTCAAAAGATGACATAAACCCCGTTGATGCTAAAAAGTGGATTTATAACGCTCTTGTTGGTCACACATCTGATGTAAAGATTAAGAATCCCTGTGTAACGGTTACGTACGCTGCAGGATATCATGTAGATGTCACAGTATACGCCTCTAATAACAGTGACGGTAAGGTATATCTTGCAAAAGGTAAGCCAACAAGTAAACCAGAAGATAAATATTGGGATGAATCTAATCCTAAAGACTTGATTAAAGAAATACGAGATCATTTATCTGATAAAGAAGACCGAAAACAGTTTAGAAGAGTAGTACGGTATTTAAAAAGATGGAAAGATATTAAGTTCACTTCCGTTAACGGTAAGCCAACAGGAATCGCTTTAACTTCTTGTGTTTATCATTGGCTAACTGTACAGAAAGAAACAGACTACTTCACCGGTAAAATAACATATAAAGACCTTGATGCATTAATTAATATTGTTTCTAATATGATTTCTAATTTTAAGGATGAGTACGTGATAGTCGATGAAGAGTACCAGTTTATGCCTAGGTTGAGGGTATACCTTCCTGTAGAACCAAAACCAGAACTATTTGAAAAAATGTCTTACAAACAAATGAAAACCTTTAAAGAGAAGTTAGAGACATTACTAGAAGCATTAGAAGAAGCTAAAGGCAAACCTGATCCTACAGACGCAGCAGAAATATTGAAAAAACAATTTGGTGATGATTTTCCCGTTCCAGAAAAATCAACTACAGGAAAGAAGGCAATGGCTGCTGCAGTTATTTCTAGTTCAGAATCCGCGAGTGAGGAAAGGTAATGGCATTAGCTCTAGAAGAAATTAAATCGGAATTAGAAGAAATAAACCAAAACATTATTAGTGCATTTAACATATTGGAAGAACCGAATTTAAAAGAATATCCTGGGTGCGTTAAAATTGCAGAAATAGAGCTAGAAATATGTGGCAAAAATGCGATAATAACAGTTGGTTTTCCTGAAAAATTCCCGAATGAATTACCAAAATTTTATGATAAAAGAAATTTATTTGGTTCTATTCCCCACAAGCTATCCAATGGCTTTTTATGTTTCACTAGAAACGAATCATTAGTTTTAGATACGAGGTACCCTGCTTCTATTCTATTAAACTGTCTGATAAAAGTAGTGAAATTATTGGAAGATGGAATAAAAGGGATAAATAAAAAAGACTTCACGGATGAATTCGAAGTCTATTGGCAACGTAATTGGGTGTTAGATATATTTGCTCATATCGATACCACAAATCCGACTGTAAGGGAATTAGATTTATGGAGTACGAAAGCTAAAAATGATGATTTTATTATAGTTAGTGCGGAGAAAAATCATAACTTAGAAAATGTTATTAGTTGCTTTTTTCACATAAATGTAAATGACGATAATAAATTTAGATGTATATATATTCCCTTAAAAGAAGAATCTTTGTTATTACCACCATTAAATGAAGAAATGTGGAATCTTGCAGATTTTAAAAAAAATGTTTTTTCTAATCTAACTACAGGAAACACAAAAGTGTTAAATCGTTTAATTAATAAACCTGTAGAAAATATTCGTTCGAATTTAGAATTTATTATTATAGGATTACCTATGTCAAACGGAAATACTGCATTATTTGGTTGTGGAATAAAAGGGACCATGTTTCATTTAAGATCCCATAAAAATAGTAGCCATATGAAGCAACTACACCCATTTATTGCAAAACCTAAAGATGCTACATTATATAATGCCAGTATTAATCGTTGGCATCCCAATCATCTATTGAATCGGACAGGTGGAAATACAGAATTAAATAATAAACACATATTGATTGCTGGTGTAGGCTCTGTAGGAAGTGAGATTGCTATGCGTTTTGCGAAAGCTGGGGTAAATAAAGTTTCACTAATCGATTATGACACATTAGAGCTAGAAAATATCCATCGTCATGCACTTGGTGGTGATCAAGTATACAATCTGGGTAAAGAGACAGCTATTTATAACAAATCAAAGGTAAGAGGAATTAAAGAAGAAATAAATAGAAAATACCCATTTACTATAGTGGAGACTTACTACAAAAGTATTTTTACTGTACTTGATGAAGTAGAAATTAATAAGAATAGTATAGATTTAATTATTGTTGCAATAGGCTCCCCTAATAAAGAAATGATGATTAATGAAAGGTTGCATAAATTACCTAATCCTCCACCTGCCATATATACCTGGGTGGAGCCACTAGGTATTGGAGGACATACTTTAATAACATTGAATAAAGAAAGGACAGGCTGTTATCAATGTCTATTTAAACCAGATGAGGATACACCTATTTATAACCGTTCAGCATTCGCAGAGCCATTCCAAGAGTTTGCTAAGTCAATTACCGGTTGTGGCTCTGTATTTACACCATATAATTTCTTAGACAGTGAACGTTCCGCTATGTTAACTGTAGATACTGGGATCAAGATACTTTTAGGAAGCCTAAAAGGTAATCCGCTTTTATCATGGAAAGGGGATGATTTTCTTTTTGAAAAGTATGACTATAAAAAAACGACACGTTATTCATTTACTAACGAGAGATTAAATGAGACAAAATATTTATATAAAGATGCTCAATGCCTCATTTGCTCCGAAGAAAGTAGTGATGTGCATGAATAACAACAAAATAGAAGAGGTTTTTATATTACCTGATAACAAGTTATTGTATATCCGTCCTGAATCATTAGATAAGATGAATAAATACAAGCAGATAAAACGGAGGGATACCGAAGCTGGTGGGATTCTGATAGGAAGAATATTAGTAGAGGATGGAAATTATATAATAGATGATGTATCAGAACCAATGCCAAAAGACAAACGAATGAGAACTCGATTTAGTAGGAAAGTAGAAGGACATCAAGAATATTTTAACGGTGTTTGGGAAAGAGAGAACGGAAGATGCTTTTATCTTGGAGAATGGCATACTCACCCACAGAAAGTACCGATTCCTTCTTCCATTGACAGAACGGATTGGGATCGTTTATTAAAAATCGGCTATGAAAATGGATGTCTATTTTTTATTATAGTTGGAATAGAGGAATTAAAAGTATGGTATGGAAGTGGAGAAGAGCCAGTTATAATTGAACTAAAAAGGAGGAGAGTCATTGGAAAAGGGTGTGAAAAAGACAAGAAGAAGACAATTGAGTCCAGCTGAAGATTATCATTTGTGGGTAGCATGTGGAGGAATTTGTTCATTTGAAGGGTGTAATCGGAGATTGATAGAATCTTCGTCCGGGAATTTAACTAACGGCGGGATAAAAGCACATATTATTGGGCACGCAAAAGGGTCTGCACGTCACGAATTTATGGAGGAATACAGATACACACAAGAGACACTAGAAAACGTATCTAACCTAATGCTAATGTGCTATACTCATTCAAAACGTATAGATGATACACACACAAGAGATCAGTTCCCACCAGATAGATTATTTAAGATGAAAGAGGAGCACGAACAACGTGTCGCTTCTTGGGCCGAGTCTAAAAAAAAGAAAAGCATTGCTTTAATACACAAAAGATTGGGTGGTCCTTTAGCTGATATTGAATACGATGGAGAGGCGCCGTATATACTTCTTGATGCTGTAGAAGACCAAACCGTGTTCGATGACTTTACAAGAGAAGGCTGGGAAAAAGGAAAAGAAAGAAATGAACAACTTTATCAAAAGTTTCTCCAAAAAATTAAAGAAAAAGATGCGCATGTCGGAGAAATATTTCCTTTGTCGCCTATCCCATTATTAATTCATCTAGGGTCATTGTTAACCGATACTGTACCTTATTCAATATATCAATTCAATAGAGAAACAGGCTTATGGGTTTCTGATAATTTTGGAACTAACAAAGATGTTATTTTAACTTGCTCTAAAGACATTAAAGAGTCCGATGAACTAGCTGTACTCGTATCAATAAGTGGTATAGTTAAAAGTAAGACAGTTGAAGAAGTATTAGAAAAAGAATTTGATGTTATCTCTTTTGAAATAGATGAACCTGGATTAAAAAGGGTATTGTATAAAGACGATGTTGTAAATATCCAAGCAAAAATAAAAGATGACATAGAGAAACTATTACAACAAAACGACTATAACAAAATCCATTTATTCTATGCAGGTCCAGCTGGTCTTGCCATAGAAATAGGGAGAGGAATTAACCCTAATATTTGGAGCGAAGTATGTTTATATCAATACAATAATAGAATGAGTCCTAAATACCAATATGCGTTGTCCATATAAAAAGCTTTATTAATAATGAGAGTAACACCATTTTGAATTATCTTTTTTCAAAATGGTGTTTTTAAAAGTATTCATATTTTTATCGTTTTTAGAAAGACAACAAACTTTAAACTATTTAGCTACTAATAATAAAATATTCATGTAAATGAGCATTATTCAATCTTCACATATATGAGCTGTTAATAGTTTAGAGTTCCTTATAGAAATGATTTAGATTTTCATTTCTTCCTTCAATCTTTTTGCAATAGGAGGGGAGGTTAACTTACAATCATCCAAGTGTTCGTTAAATTCTCATTTAACGAACACTTATAATGTGGTATAATATTCCTATACTATAAATAAGGAGCTGAACTCAATGCAATTAACTCAGCAACAGTTTTTTGAAGCATATAACATAGACACACAAGAGTTCGAGACTGCAGAAATTAGTTGGGCTAGTTTATTAGAAATACATACTGATTACTTATCATATAAGGAATCACTAAATGCCACAGCAGAATATTTATCAAAGACGTTACGTACTCACCCAGCGGCCCATACTGTTAGGTCTAGGGTTAAAGATCCTGAACACTTAATTGATAAAATTATTAGAAAGATTATTAGAGAAAAGGAGAAAAATCCTGATTATAACATTGACGTTAATAATTATAAATCAGAGATTACAGATTTAATTGGAATTCGAGTTCTTCATCTTTACAAAGACCAAGCAGCTCCTATTGACATATTTGTCCGTGAAACTTGGGATTTAAGAGAAAAATGTACCATCTACTACCGTCAAGGTGATTACTCAAATCAAGAAGAACCTGAAGATAATAAATTATTTAAATTCAAGGTACATCCATTTGGCTATCGTTCATGGCACTATTTAATAAGTTCGCAAGCAACAAAAGACGTTCACATTGCAGAAATTCAGGTAAGAACAATCTTTGAAGAAGGTTGGAGTGAAATTGACCATCAGCTAAGATACCCTAATAATATGAACGACGTCCATCTAACTAAGCAGCTACTAGTTTTAAATAGAGTTGCTGGAAGTGCTGACGAAATGGCGACTGTAATAAGAGAATTAGTTGCTGAAAATAATATAAAACAAAGATCATTTGATGAATTAAAAACACAACTTGACACACTGATGAAGGACCATGATATTGAAAAAGCTGTAAAAGAAGAGTTGCAGGAAAAAGTTGCAAAGCTCGAAGACCAAATGCCACTTAAATTACCAAAAGATAGATGGTTTAATAGTTATATAACTTTTGGAGAAAAGCCAATTCCTGCTTCATCCCCCCTACTTAAAGCCGGCGAACAAATAGTTATTGATTTTAAAGCAGATGAACCATATGACATTAAGCGATATTTAAATGGTTATACACATCCTGCACTCGTTAAAAAAGCAGATCAACAGAAATAACTGTTCGTTAAAATTGTATTTAACGAACAGTTTGAAGATTTTCACATAATTAAGTATAGTAGAGGTATCCAGCATATACGGATACCTCTCTTCATTTACAAAAAACTACTGGGTATCCATATGTAATCTATAACTTTACTAAAATGAAATCCTGGCTTATACATTCTAATAATTGGCTTGAATACTAGTTAAACTTTATACGATTTGAGGTGTACAACATGAGTAATAAAGAAAAAGAAAAGTTTAAAATACTAATAGAAAAACATAAAAGTAAAATGCCCTGGTATATCATAGAGTATGCAGAAATGAAAACAGTGCTCTCCCCTGCTACATTATATGCTTACATGACTGAATATGAAAAATTTTTAAAGTGGCTTATTAACAACCGGCTTGCTATTGATAATGGCAAAGTCGTTGCGGACATATGTGATGTACCTATTACAACATTAGAAGCATTACCTTTAAATGAAGCTAGATCGTTCCAAAGATACCTTCAGGGAGAAGGAATTGAAACAAAAGCTATCAATAGGACCTTCTCAGCTTTAAAATCCCTGTTCAAATATTTGGCTCAGAATACAGAAAATGAGCATGGGGAAAATTACATAACTCGTAATGTAATGGAGAAAATTGAACTGCACAAAGAAAAAATAGATGCGGCTGCAAGAGCAGACGATGTTGCAAATATGATATTTAATGATAATGAAGATGTTGCCTTCCTTCAATTTTTAGCCAACGATTACGGCGAAATGTTAAAAGAGGTATCACCACGAAAATATAGTTTTTTCCAGAGAGATAAAGAAAGAGACATAGCAATCATAAGCCTCATTTTAGGCACTGGCTTACGAGTTTCTGAAGTAGCTAGCCTTACTATCTCTAGTATAAACTTCCGTCAAGGAGCCGTGAAAGTTACTCGTAAAGGGAATAAAAGGTCTTCTATATTAGCTACCCGTTCTTGCTTAGATGATGTTCAGGAATATATTAAGATTCGTTCAAATAAATATAATTGCCCTACAGACGAAGACTTACTTTTCGTCACAAATTATAGTGGGAAATATACGCAGCTCACTGTTAGAGCTATACAAAAGTTACTCGATAAATACACAAGTGCATTTGATGAAAAACGCAGCCCTCATAAACTACGACATACCTACGCTACAAATCACTATAAAGAAAACAAGGACTTAGTATTACTACGCGACCAACTTGGTCATACTTCTGTTGAGGTGACTAGTATCTATACAAATATTAATAACGAGAAAAAACGAGAGGCTGTTGATCGTTTAGAAAGAAGACAATTTGAATAAAAAAACAGGCCATATCCGTTAGGGAAATGGCCTGTTTCTGTACAATCAAACTTATTACTTCCGGATAAAAACCCTTACCAACCAGAAACACCTGTTAATACAGCTTTATTGGCTTCATTACATTTGTGATAGACTTGCCAATATCCATCTACAACCCAGCCTTTTTTATATTCTCTATCAGCTGAAAACGCCGCATATAGGGCTGTACCTAGATTCACTAACTCGAATTGAGATGCTGTCCCAATATTCTTGACACGTTCTTTCAATTCCGCTGAAAAAGCATCAATATCCTTTTGTGATGTTAACTGTTGAATTTGTTGGTAAAGGTAGTTCGAAAGCCCTTTACCAGGTATATTATTTGTAATCGCACTTAAAATCATTTCAACTATACTCTTTTTCATTCTTATTCCACTCCATTTCAATTTATATAAACTAAACGTATTGGGATAAAATAATCAGGAAGCCCCGATTATTTTATCGTACAAATGTTGGATAAGCTCGTTCTGTGGCATTAATCCACTCTGCTACCTCACTAAGCATGCTCTGTACCTCGTCATGAGACAAACCAGCTTCAGCAGCTTGATTCCAGATATCCTCCATAACATCACCTAATTGCTGCGGATATTTAACACTGTCGTGACGTAAACTCGGAATTAAAACTCCAAGAGCATCTCTCTCCGATTGACCCGCATATGTTTGATGAGAAACATGCCATCCACCTTCGTTACGAGTAAGCGTATAACGATCATCATGTCCCCATCTACGTGTATAAATTAACATCTCGAATGAATCGCCCATCGTTTGGTCTTCTGGGTCATTATTAGCATCTGTATTGTCCAAATACGCCAATAAATCTTTAACTGCATGAATACTGCGGTAAAAACCTACTTCTTCTGGCTGCATACCACTATTCTCTATCATATACTGATGATGTTTTGGGTATGGTTCAAGTGACATATGGAGCTCGTGTGCTACCTCAGCCATTTGTTCGAATAACTGATTATGATCTTCGTGTGCCTGTCCGTTAATTTCTTGCTTGACTAATTCTAAGTTCGTTTCAATTACAGCACGTTGCTCTTGTTGTAATGCATTCAATTCTACATTCATTGTTTAACACTCCTATGCATTTATTGAATAGAATTTTATGTAACAAACAGGCCGAAAGTCTTGAAAAACAGACTTGCATAGTTACCAATTCTTTCTAAAATCAGTATATAGTCAAAGTTAGTCAAAGTCAAACATTTTTTTGACCATCTTTGACTAACTACTCGTAGCTTACTTCAGCAGCATTCGCTATACCATTTGTATCTTGCATTTATTTTTCTATTATCAGTATATCTATAGATTCAAATTCAACTGTATATTTCCCGGTCGATTCATTGTTGACTTTAATACGCAACTTTATATACCGCTTTCTAACTACAAAAAGCCGGTACCAACTGCTGGCACCGGCTTTTAATTACTTTTTATTAACTAGCAAATTTACATTTTATTAATTATAAAGTCAAGTATATCTGTATACAATTGAGAACCTTTCTCCCAAAATAGTAATATACAAATAAAAATTAATCCTGATATGGATTTAATAATATACTCATCTAGTGGAACTTCCTTTGTAACAGAATAAACATAACCTGCTATTGCAACAATTATTGTATAAATAAATGTTAATGTACCTATACCAATAGTTAATAGTAATACAATTAACGGGGGCATTGAACCTCCTATACTTAGGATACTGTTACCCATGTAATAATTCAGTGTGAATATAGCCGCCCATATTAAACAAATAAACGTAGGTAAATTGTATAGATTATTAGATTTCTCTATTTTTAAATTAGGATCCTTAGCAATTTGATTTGCTTTTTCTAACAAAAGATTCAAATTCATCATTCAATCTCCTTTATGCTTTAAAATTTTAATTATTATATAATAATTAAATGATATTATATATGTTACCTTTATCAGTAACACATATAATATATGATACTTCCTTTAACCTGATTTGTAACAAAAAGCCCATTTCTTTACGAGATGGGCTTTTGTAAGGAATCATAATTATCGGTTTTTAATGGGGTAATGAACCTTTTACTAGATTCCTCCACCTGGTTCAGTCATATATTGTACAACAGGTGCTTTTTTTGCTGCATCTTGATAAATCACAGGGTTATTTAATCCAACAGATAATACAGCGACAGTTACTAGACTTAGGACGAAAATCTTGATCTTTTTCATCTTAAATACCCCTTTTCCTTTATTGAAATTTTAGCTTCATAACTCATACGATAGTAATCCGAAGCCTTATCTTTCATTCCTACATTATAACACTCATTAGCTAAAAATTCAGAATAGTTTTGAATTTCTTTCGAAATATTTTGATCTTTGAAATAAGCAATAGCTTCCAAAACAATAGGCTCTAATTCTTCGATAGCAACCTTATCAACTAAAGCATTCAAGATATTATAACGGTGGTGATATTCTTCCGTACAGTCTTCTAACCCTTCAGCAATAAAAATTCTTGCCTTTTCATAATTCCCTAAATTATAGTGAACTTCCGCTAAGGTATGTACACCTTTTTTCTGATACGGTAATCGGGGAGAACTGAATTTTTCATATACATCTTCTAAATGTCGTAGAGATATCTCCCACAGCTTTTGATTCGAATAGAAAACCCCTAAATTATAACGAACCGTTAGGGCCGCTTTCGATTCCTTTTCATCCTCTAGTATACTTAAGGCAGATATTAGATATTCTTCTGCCATAGCATGCTGATCAAGTGTAATAAGGGACATCCCTATTGTATTTTTACACGCTCCAACCTTCGCATGAAACGAATGTAATTCTTTATCTTTTTCGAAGTATTCTAGGGCATTCGATGTATGTTTCACCGCTAAAGTGGGTTGTGATAAATAATAATGGTACAAGCCTACTCTATATTGAAACTCTGCATTTTCTAATTCGTCATTAAGGACTGGTAGTAATTCTTCTGCAAGTCTCAAATGATTTTCTGCTTTTGGATACTGTCCCATTTCTGTTGTATAGATGAATTTAAAAAAGTGATAATAGTATTGCAATCTTGAATCAGGTTGCTCCTGAAGATGTGAAAGACTTCCTAGTTCATGTTCAAAGTTACCGATTAACATTTGGAAACGACAATTAAATAAGGTGTAATAATCTAAAAGATCGTCATATTCTTTCATACTATTAAATTTTTCATCTATAATTTGTTTCAAGGCAATCGTTTTTTCTGTATGCTGCGAAACCATTTCAAGATACCATTCTTGTAATAATGTATATCCTGTATTTGTGAAATCCCTTGTTTCCATCGCCCGTCACCCTCTCTTTATATACTACCTACATATTATTTAAATATTAACACAATTCCTTTAACCGCAAGCGATTTTTCATGTTGAGAAAATTTTTTAGGGTCAAACCTTATTTGGGGTTCCGCCGAGATACGTGTAAAAATGGGTCATAGGCTTACTTTTTTTCCAGTAATGACCTATTTTATGTTTTTAGGGTCCAGCTGGAAAAACTCGGATATTGCTAAGGCATTTTTGGAAGCAAAAACCCTGAGTTTTCTACGTTAAGCAGAAAATTCAGGGCTTTATTTTAAAAGATCTATTTTTTAGCTCACACTTTTCTTTAATTTCATTTTCATCATTAAACAAGAGGTTATTTGATTTATCGTGCCGGCCCTACTTTTTCATTTAAATAACACTATTTACAAAAGTTACATTCCATGAACTAGATCCCTCCGTTATAGTGCAGCGCATGACTGCATTAACTACTGATCCTGTCGCCTTTATTACTGGTTCCCACTTAGCATCGGCTACAACACTAAAAGAAGTGCCCACATCAAATTTCTTAGAATGGTTAACATAATGGTTTCCGCCGATAGTTGACGTCCCCCATTGTTGGAGAGTTACATTTGTATTTTTGATACCTGTTGTAGCATCTTGTAATGTCCAGTATCCAGTTGCCTTCGTTATATCATAGTGATTAATATTTCCCGATCCACCTTTTACGATCTCATAATAAACCCTCGAATAAGAGTAAACTGAAAGAGTTGAATCTAATCCTCCTTTTCCTGAATCATAACCTAAATTGGAAATAATTTCATTTGACTTTTCAAACGTAGCCTCACTAAAAACTGTTGTAACATAACTTTCTACAACTTTTGTTCCCTTTTTTACAGCCTTAAGCTTTTGTGATGTAATTTGGACATCTTTTTTGGAGAGATTAGCCTTTTTTCCATTCTTATCTTTAACTTCCATTAGGGTGTTCATGTTTTTATCTAATTCAAGATTATCAGTAACTCCTTCTTTCGCTCTTGAAAGAAGAGCATTATTATCTTTAATTTCTTGCGCTTCAAAGATAATTACTTCTTTATTTTCTAACTCAGAACCTCCAGCAGCAAAAGTTGATGGAGCAAATGTACATAGTGCTATAATAATACTTAGGATAGATAACTTTACTTTTTTATACATTTTTATTCCCCCCCAGATTTCAAAAGATTTTGCTATTATATTCCTTTGAATGCTATACCATATACATGGAATTTGTTTAGAAAGCTATATTAATCCTTTTTTTCCAGAGTAATATTTTCATGATGACCATCCCACTTTATGTCAATTATCATTTCCTTGTCTTCTCTTGTTGTTAAACAATCAGTACATTTTTTTGGAAAAGATAGTTCATTATTTTCATCTAATGCCTTTCCATCACCATTAAAATCGCTTTCTCCATCATTAATTACAATATTTAATACTTTTATTTTCTCTGGATTTTCTCCTTTGTACTTCACAACATAAGCACCATCTTCGCTATCCTCTGAAACCTGTGTTTTGTACGAACCAATCCAATTTTCGCTTTCCCCTTTAAAACTGAGGACTTTTTGATTGCATCCAACCAATAACATAAAAGTAGAAACACAAAATAATAATCCAATAAATTTTGACGATTTCATCGTATCACCTCTTCGTTATAGCTTATGGTAAAATTTGCGAATACGAGGTAACAAAATATACTGAAAAGAATAAGTCATTTTTCCAATAACTTATTCTTTGTAAACGGTTACCACAAATTATGAGTAAAACCTACATTCCATGATTGGGAACCCTCCGTAATTGTACATGTTTGGTATGCACCTATTTTGTTACCTTTCCCTTGGAATATTGGCAACCAGGTTTGTGGGGGAATTATAGTAAAGGAAGTTCCTGTTGAATAATCCTTATATTGACCACTATTTATACCGCCTCCAGCTTCAGATAATCCTGTTTGCCCAATTCTAACCTTTGTATTTTTAATCCCAGTTGTAGCATCTTGTAATGTCCAATAACCTGTTACTTTAGTTAAACCATAATGTTGCTTCCCATTAGTTGTGGTAATGTTATAATATAGACGAGAATACGAATAAACTGATAAAGTGGAGTCTAATTCACCCCCTCCATGATCAGCAAAATAACCCACCTCACCTGCGTTTGGATTAATTGATACTTCTCCAAAAAATGTAGTTACATAACTATCCACTACTTCACCGTTAGCATTTACAATTCTTTTAAGGCTTTCAGTAGTACTTTTTAAATCTGAATTGGATAACGGAATCATGGTTCCGCTCTCATTTGTTATAGTAACTAATGATTCTAATCTCTTTTCAATCTGAGGATTATCAGTAATTCCTTCTGATGCCCTTGAAAGTAGAACTTCTTCATCACTTATTTCTTTTTTTTCAAACACAACCACTTCTTTTTGATATCCTTTGGCAGCCACTATTTTGGAGGAATATACCGTCGAAGCAATTAATAACAGAACCGTACAAATTAACGTATTAATTTTTAGAACTTTCAAATGCTTCCTCTCCTTTTTAGAAGTTGAATAAAAATATTATCGTTCTTCACCTCACCTCTATCATGGAATTAAGCCCTAATTACTACCTTATATGTTTTATCTAAAATTTCTAAACTGGGTTTGTTAATTTTGGTAATAATTGGGGCTTGTTGAGGGATTACATAACCGCTGAACACTCAGTAATTGCAAATGACATAGAGGAAAGTGTTGTTAAAAAAATTTTATCAACTATAATTTTGCACCTCTATCCAAAAGTTTTATACTACATTTTATTTCTATCATAAACCCAATAAAAATATACTATAATTTGGAATGAAAATTGTAAATTTAAGGCATTGTATATCCCTGTTTAAAAATAAAACGGGTCATCTGCTGGAAATAAAAGTAAGCCTATGACCCATTTTTACACGTATCTCGGCTGAACCCCATGCCCATCAACTTAAGAATTTAGAATTACCCCAAAACGAAAAAATGAGTTTTTTTGTTACAAGTTAGCACAAAATTTCGTTCTGGGGGTACTATAAAATTTCCGGTTGATGGCGATGTGGTAGATACCCCAGTGTACACAATGACAGTATTTCTTGCACCAGAACCAACGAAAGTAATTTAATGTAAAAAATAGTTAAAAATCTAAGCCCGTGTTATTATTATATAGGGAATTTAAAATTAAAGTTGTATCTGGAGAGGAAATGTTATAAATGAAAACAACAAAAGGGAAACTATCTTCTAGCATTGATATTATAGGCTTTATAGCTTCTATAATAATGATTATTGTAACTTTGGTTAATTTTAGAACATGGCTACATCCACTTACATTCTTTACCGTAGGACTAATCTTCTTTATTAATATAGTAAAGACCCTTAAGGGAAAAGGGCGTAATTCAAATTAAAAATTTGATTCTTAAATGCTTATATTTTATAAAGTATGTTAGTATCTTTTTAATAGTGGTCACCATCCATCACCATCAAATTAAAATAAATTTGTATCCATATAGCAAAAAAATCGCTATTCTTTTTGTAGAAATATACAGAAAGGATGGCATTTTTTATGAATCTTTCGATTCAAGATGAACTCCAATTATTTGCTGAGGAATTATATCAATATTTTACTCCTTCATTCTTAGAGGAGCTTGCTAGAGAATTAGATTTTGTTCAAAGAAAGCGTAAGTTTTCAGGGCATGACTTAGCCACTATCTGTGTTTGGGTGAGTCAACGGATAGCGAGTGATTCTTTAGTTAGACTGTGTAGTCAACTACATGCAGCTACAGGAACTCTTATTAGTCCAGAAGGACTAAATAAACGCTTCAATAAAAAAGCTGTTTGCTTTTTAAAACATGTTTTCTCTGCATTATTAAAAAATAAAGTTTGTGAAACCTCAGTGATTCCCAGTTCTTCACTTACCCATTTTCAACGGATTCGCATTTTAGATGCAACAATTTTTCAAGTACCAAAACACTTAGCTAGTGTGTATCCTGGCTCGGGTGGTTGTGCACAAACAGCAGGTATAAAGATTCAATTAGAATATGATTTACATAGTGGACAGTTTTTAAATTTTCAAGTTGAACCAGGGAAGAATAATGATAAAACCTTTGGAACAGAATGTTTAGCGACATTACGGCCTGGCGACTTATGTATTCGAGATTTAGGTTATTATTCACTGGACGATTTAGATCAGATGGATCAACGTGGGGGATATTATATATCGCGGCTGAAATTAAATAATATGGTGTATATCAAAAATGAGTTTCCTGAATACTTTCGAAATGGGACAGCTAAAAAACAATCTCAGTACATCAAGATTGATTTAGAAAACATTATGAATACCTTAAAACCGGGACAGGTCTATGAAATAGCAGATCCTTATATTGGAAAGGATAAAAAACTATTTACACGCGTTATTATATATCGGTTAACTGAAAAGCAACTTCGAGAACGTAAGAAAAAACAAGTGTATAAGGAAAGTAAAAAGGGTATTACGTACTCAGAGAAAAGCAAACGATTAGCTGGTATGAATATTTATGTCACCAATACACCTTTGGAATGGGTTCCGATGGAACAAATACATGATTTTTATTCCCTTCGTTGGCAGATTGAAATTATCTTTAAAACTTGGAAATCCTTATTTCAAATTCATAATTGGCAAAATATCAAACGAGAGCGATTAGAATGCCACATTTATGGAAAACTCATCGCTATTTTTCTATGTTCTTCTACTATGTTTAAGATGAGACAATTAATTTTACAAAAGAAACAAAAGGAATTAAGCGAATATAAAGCCATTGGAATGATACAAGATCATCTATACATCTTGTATCAAGCAATACAACAAAACACTCAAAAAATAACCAAAATCTTGTGCCGTCTATTCAACCTCTTACTGAAAAATGGAAGAAAGTCTCACCGATATGAGAAGAAAACAGTCTTTGATATCCTGGGTGTTATTTATGAGTATAGTGGATTGGAAAAACAAAGGGAAATTGCATAATTTTTAAAATTGGGTCGATTGAGGTTTATTTGGTATGCTCATTTTTAAGGACACAAAGTATTTTAAGAGTTTTTCCGTTCATATGAACGAAAGTTCATTTTGTTTGGGTTCTTAAGTTGATGGGCATGGGGAAACCACTGGTAACATAGATTTATATGGCTTTAAGGAAACACATAAAACCGTCCATAAATACGCCAAAAAGTTCGCCAGGGTGTTTAATATGACCACTGAAGAATGGATTGAATATCACCAATCCACAATGAACGATTATATTTCAAGTCAATTTACAGAGTTTCTTTCCTAATTCCTTTATATTAAAAGAGCGCCATCCTAATTTAGATAGTGCTCTTTATATTTTGCATCGACCACCATAATCTCCTACTAATACACAATGTTCATAAAATGTTCACAAAGATGAGTATGTCGACAAACCCATCGAGTATCAATAGCAACGGATCAGACTACTAATGTGAAAGCTGTGTTTAAATCACTAGGCAAAACCGTTAACGAGACAAACCTTAATTAAGGGGAAAACTCTTCTTGCATCAAATTAAGCCACATAATACATTAGAACTAGGATATGCGCGTATCTTTATCAAAAATAAAAATGAAAGTAGCTGATATTATGCTAATTGATCCATCAACACTAATGCGTATAGCCCTATACGTAATATTTCTCTCATTAACTTTCACATTACTATTTTTATTTTCTATTCCATTTTGGTCTGCATGGAAAGAAAATGATCTATCTACTATCAAAGATTTCAAAATTTCGATAGATAAAAAGTCAAGCTTACTTATTGCAACTTGGATAGGAACCGTTTTAATCGGACTTAAATTTTTAACATTCAACATATTAATTTCAGATATTGTAGCTACAATCCTATTAATTACATTTATTTTCATATTAACTTCACGCACCATACATGAATCATTTTAAGTAAAACAAAAAGATCCTAGCTCATAAATCAAGCTAGGATCTTTTTGTTTTACTTATGACTAATCCGAATCGCACTTTTATACATGGCTCATGAGCAATTTTTCACCAATGCCCATATTCCTTCTAAATTCCATAGGTATTACAATACGCCCCAAATTATCTAGTTTCCTTACTATTTCTGTTGATTGCATGTTAACAACTCAATTTCATTCTCTATCGCTAATAATAATTTTTCTCTATCTACTATAAGAGGGAACGACATATCTACAGCTTGTTTAACATCCTCTTTTCTATACCGCACAAGTGACTGAACCTTTATTTTAGGGACGCCCTTCCCTTCTAGATATCTATATACTAATACTTTATATTTAAACTTTAGATGTAAATCCTCTATTCCTTCCAAAAAATCTTTCAAGCTATATAATTCAACTGGCATTTCATTGACCACAACATTTTCAACACGCTTATCCTTTAACTCGATTTTAGAATACATTCGATTCACTTGTTTCGTTGCTATCTTCCGAAATGCTTCCAAAGTAGTCATTTCTTTTTCTTGATTTTTAGCTATTTCATCTAACTTCTCTCTGGCTGCCATGCTTAGTTCATCTATATAATACCTATTCCGATCAACCAATAATACCGATTCTTTTAGTAAAAATTCCTGAAAACCCCTTCGAGAAAATAATTTACGTTTTGTAAATAAATGAGTATGTACACCTTTTGTATCATGTTCAGTCAGCGCTTTGTTTGCTACCGAATTAATATATATATGATGGATGTATGGCGCTATATTTTTCTGCACATAATCATAACTACATCTAAGATAATTAGCCATTTCATCAATTGTCATGTTGAAATCATCTTCAATCCGTACTAAATATGAAAAAGCTATCTCTTTTAATAGAAGCCCCTTCCCTGGTATTTTTACTAAAAATTCACTTTCCATTTGCTTGCTCCTTTCCGCTCGAAATACTTAGTAAACATAAGCAGAGAAAATTTTTATAAAACTATTATAAGTTACAATTATGAGTAACATATATAAAATAGACAATAATTAATTGACTTTCAGCATGTATATATTTAAGTTTAAGCATAAATTGTCAGTTTGGACAGTTTATGCATTATTTTTGAGGGACAATTTATGATTAACTTTTTTTCTGATAAAAACCATTAAAAATGGAACCATATAAAAATATTTATATTTTCAAAATATTACAAAAAATAAAGAGGTTTTTCTCTTATTTCGTCAAATTATATACTTGCAAGTCAAAAATTATCGATAAAAGGAGAGGAATCACATGAGATTTAAAAAGAAAATTTTAGGCGCTTTAATAGCAAGTATTGCACTCTTACCCTTAATACCGTCCGATAGTGCCTATGCAGCTGGAACAGTGGAAATTGACAATGACACAAACACTAATGGTTACAGTAATTATTATTCAGGTTCCTGGAGCAAACTAAGTAATGGTAACTACGGAGATTCAAGAATTCATTGGGACAGTGCTGATATTTCTGTCAAATATAATTGGTCTTTTACACAGTATGTCGCTAGTGGTTGGTTTTCGGTCCGAGTATATCTGAATAACCCTAATTTCACCAATACAGTGGCTATTTACGGAAAGGATGGTTTAAATTTCGCTTTATTCAATCAAGATACAGCTAGAAGTGGTTATAACGAGATTGGAACAGTCTGGATGACGTCTGGACAACCATATACATTTACAGTAAATGGCAGTGCTCCGGAATCTTGGTTTAACACTGGAGCAGATTCAATCCAATTAATAGATTAATATGAGGAGGATTTAATATGAATTCGAAAAGAAAAGCGCTAATTATATTATCATCATTCGGTATATTAGCAGGGGGTATGGGTTTTACATATTCTTCATTGCCAGACAATAAAACCAATGTACACGCTGATACAGGAACAATATCAGAAAACCACAAAGCAGAAATCCAGGATAAAATGGTAAATAGTATAGATTATTTTACATCGGCAAAAGGTTCATATCACTACTACGCTGAGCATAGTAAAGCTGATTATACTGTTGATTTTGACGTGAACGTAAAAGGATCCACGCCAGTAAGTTATACAAAAATAAAGAAAAAAGACGCCTCAGAAATCACTATGATATATGACGGTAATGAAGTTTTACAAGCAGATAGCAAAACAAAAAAATTCAAGAAAATTCCTGTTCTTAAAGATAATAATACTAGTAATAAAAGCTCACAAGCAAGCCCTGCTAAACAAAGGTATTATAAAGGTTCCGACGGTAAGGTACAAGGTGTAAAATTGCGAAAAGACCCTGCTAACATGGGAGCTGCAACTGAAATTTTATTTAATCAAAATATCGCACTTGGATTTTTAGAAGACTACTCAAAATGGAATATCGATTCTGAAGAACAATTAAATGGATTTGATGCAATTGTTTTATCAGGTGAATTAGAAAATAATTATAAAGAAAAGCACAAAGCTGAAACATTTAAAATATGGACTCATAAAGACACTGGTATTATGTTAAAAATGGAAGAATACGATAAACAAGGCAAAGTAGTTTACTCTATTGCCGCTCAAAATCTAGAACTAAATAAACCTGTTGACTATAATAAAATCCAACTTACTTCTCCCGCAAACTTTACAGAAATTAAAGAATAAAAAAAGATTGCCTTGGTATAACCAAGGCAATCTTTTTTTATTCTTTAAAATTCAACAAATCCTGAAATTTTTTCGCATCAGCCGATTTTATACTATAACCTTTAACCGTCGGATAAGGTTCAGATGTATCTTTATTATTTGGTTGTTGGTTCTCTCCTAATATAATTTTCCCATCATTTTTATCTAGCCATACTAAAAATTCCTTATCTTTACCGTCTTCAAAAAACAACCTCAAACTTATATCTGCCTTTTGAGTAATATCCGGCGTTAAATTTAAAGAATCTTTATCTGACCCTCTCATACTATCCATTAACAATTTCATTTCATTTGGTTTATCTATTGTTTTTTCAGAACTATTATTCAAATCCTTGATTATTAATTTCTCTACTTCCATTCCCTCAAACGCTACATGTTTAGATGAAACACCTTTATCACTAGAATTAAGAGTACACCCACTTAAATTTAAAAACATTATAATTACAAATGCTAAAAAGGCTAATTTCTTCACATGCTCCCTCCTCTCTAAACACATCCTTCCAAATAATAATTCTTTTCATTCTCAAAATACCCTTTTTAAAAATCCGCTAAATATATTGAGAAATATTTAAAACATTATCGAAAATACGATGGCATAACTTATATTTTACGTATAAAGGTAACATATTTTATATTATTACCCCCATATCATGTCCAGTTGACATTATTGTGTGGAAGTTAATTCATATAAAACTGAAAATATACGATTAGTTTGCAGACCAATTTATGCTTTAATTCACAATTTCTATCGAGGTCTCTTAGAATAATTCATAATTTCTTAAAAAGGTGAGAAATAAAATTTGTCGAATAGTAACTATTAAAATAAGAATTTATGAAAAAACTATTGATATATTGATTAAACTTATTAATTTCCACTTAAAAGGAGCTGGTTAAATGTATTTTTCTAACGAGGAGCATGAACGTAATTATCAAAAACTATTAGCTATGAGAGGAATCGAGAAAAGTGGCCAAGAACCAGATTATGAAACTGTATTATATATAACTGCATACCCCGGAATTTATAAATGCTTTGATTGGAATATTTTCGAAACAGAACATTCTCCATTAAGTGCATTGATTTACCATGAGGATAAGAAACAAGGGGTAAATCCAGAGGCGCTAACAGGATCCACACTGCCAATCGTCAAGGCTGGTCAATCGCTATTTAATGGCTATAAAGTAGATTTATCCGATTTACCCTTATATAACGATGAAATTTTCGAAGTGTTTTTCCAGGCTTGTAAATTAAGATGGCGTAAGACGTTAGAGTATACTTTCGTAAAAAACAAAACCTTTTAGTGAGATACTAAAATAGTGTAATAGAAGGAGCGTAAAAAATTTTGAAATCAATTCAAAGTTGGAAACTAAGAGAATTTAGACAAAATAAATCATTAACAATTTCCCAGTTTGCAAACAAACTAAGCTATAATCCTACTCTGATATTTATGTATGAACAAGGTATAAAACGTCCTGGAGACTCCTTCTGGGATAGTATGAATAACACTTATAATATATCACCTGATTATTTTACTCGATAGTACCTGATAATAAAAAGAATGCAGTCATATAATCTGCATTCTTTTTATTACCTCTAATATATAAGTCATTTATCCTACATGTTTACTCAATTTAAAATTCGAACTGCATTGAATACAAAATAAAGTGTTATTCGATTCAATTATCAAATCACTTTTACAGTCTGTGCATTTTAATTTAGGTATTTCCTTCCCTGTATAAATCCACTCTGGTGTAACATCTCCCAAAAGTGCAAGCTGCTCAACAATTTCTCTTGATGGTACACATAAACATCTAATCCACGAATTTACTGTCCCTTTAGGAATTGGTAATCCTTTTTTATTTTTAAGTTTTTCTCCTAATTCAACAAGGCTTAAAGGCGGAATATGAGAGTTTTTAATTTGTTCAATTCGTTTTCCAATCGCTTTTTTATCTAACATTAATTACTCACCAGCCTTACTTTTTCTAATCCAAATGCTTTTAAGTAAATTACTATTTATCACTCTCATAATTAACAATAAATACATCAACATTATATTCTTGGTATTTCTCGCATTCTTCTTTAATAAGTGCTATACATTTCTCTTTCTTATATCCACCAGAGCCACTTCCTATAAGCGGAATTGCTATTGATTTATAATTCTCTTTAATCAATAATTGTAAAGCGTTTTTAGTTGACTCTCTAATTGAATACTCTGTAGCTTTCCAAAATGCATTAATCCCAGCAACGTGTACGATAGCTTTACAATCTAAAAATCCAGAAGAAGTAATAACCGCCTCCCCAATTTTCAAGAAACCTTTTCCCCTTACTTCCTTATACACGTTCTTACCAGTCTTTTTAAATATTGTCCTCGAAACACCTGATGCAATTAATAAAAATCCAGGTATGAAGTTTCTATTCCAAGCGTTAACTATTACATCTACCTTATCGCAATAGTTTGTAATATCACCATTTTCTATGAAGATCCTCAACTTATAACCATCCTTTTACATTAGTAGCAGTCCATAAAATCAGTTGAGACTGCGCCTAACATTTAATATATTGTTATAAACAACTAAAATCATATAGAACTTTGATTAAAATCCATCACAGTCGGATCCCCCATCAACATAAGGCCAATTATTATAAAAACAATACTTAAAATTGCTCCTGTGATGATACTAGCAGATGTATCAAAGTCTAAAGATAGAATCCTGGTTAATATGAAAACACCTACAATCACAATGAGAGATATCAACCATATATTAACCATGATTTTCTTCTTTTTTCACTAACTGCTTCAAAATTAACAAGATTATTACTGCAATTGTATTATTTATAAATAAGTGCTTTGTTCCCACATTAAGCGCATTATTTATTCCTAAACCAATACGCTCAGTTGATGTAATTTCTGACCAAAGATCAACAAATGGAAGCAATAAATCCATAAGCTTTATTGCTTCAGTGTGTATACCGATAAATGCATAAACAAAAACAAAAGCAGATATACCAATATACATGCATAAGGCAACCATTATCCCACTAATTCCAATTTGAAAGAAGCGTGAAATAAATGTTTGATTATCTTTCTTTTTTATTTTCGTATCCATAAACACCGTCCATTCTAGTTACTTTATTATTTAAGATTTTTTTTGATCCCTTACTAATTTCTCAATACCTTTTGGAACATACATTTCAATATTCATTTTTTCATCCTTTATTTTACTTACTTTAAAATAGGCTCTGAACCTCCCTTCATCTATCTCCTTCTATAATTACATACCTAATACACTAACAATCTGACATGCTTTGGAATTCACAATATAGTAGTACATCTCCAACCCTTTTCTTTCTGAACGAAGAATCTTCCCACGCATTTTAGATAAATGCTGAGATACAGTAGATTGAGGTATATCTAATAGCTCCGTTAACTGAGTTACATTGCAAACCTTACGATGTTCTAACTCTTTTACAATTTGCAGCCTAACTGGATGAGCCATGATCTTTAGTAATTCTACATCCGCCTCTGGAATTCTGTTCATTTCTTTATTTAGTTGCATTGTTGTCATTTTTGTTATCTCCTTAATATTTTTTATTTTATTTTGAATAAACTTGTTTGTATTTAAATTTATAGAGTTCATGCGTATCTTTCTGTTTGACTACTATTTACTATCCGGTTTTATATATAAAAATACTATAATAGCTAAAAATCCAGCAAATGATAGCATAGGTATCGAGATGAAACCGAATAAATTCAAGTAATCTTCTGTACAAGAAACTCCTACAGAACATATCTTCATCTCATTTGCGGGAAAGGTTTGAATTGTAATTTGATAGACTGCTAGTAATAAACCACTAATTGCAAATGGGAATGCATAAGTACTTACGTGTGGATCTTTTCTATACATCCCTATCCCCAATATCAATACTAATGGATACATGGCCATTCTTTGATACCAGCACAAATCACATGGAGGTAGCTTCATCCATTCACTAAAAACCAAACTAATCAACATTGCACTTGTAGCTATCATCCAAGCAATTGCAATATGATACTTTCGAATTAACGCCATTCTTCATTCACCTCATTTAATGATTTGCTCTACTTAGCGTCCGTATGTGATTAGCTTATTTCCATGTTTTGAAAATCCTGTCTCGATGGAAAGTATCCAATCGTTGATATCTCTCCAGTCATATCCTTTTTCTTTTAACTCTATCGGGAAACTATTCTCGAAATCATCCCGCATTTCGTACATGCTTTCCAATGCTTTTTCCATTGGACCAAATTTATATAAAATGTGCGTGTTTACACGTTTGTTTCTTTTTTCTGATATAGCCAAATATACGTATCGTTTTTCTTTCGCTAAAACGAATTTCAAGAATCCCGCTACCTGACTCATCTATTCCATCTCCTTCACGGTTTTCCTTACCACTCTCTTTTTAATGTGAGTAAGGAAAACTTTCTCTCTTACAGTTTAATTCAATGAATATCTCATTTTTTTGCTTTGAACATACAAAAAAACACTCATCATCACAATGTTTATTACACCAGCTGCAGCTCCAATTTTTGAAATAACATAGATGTATTCGTTACTACTGAAAGGCATCATGCTCGAAAATATAAAGACAATCGAAATAACAAACGATAAGATCATGTTTCTTTTATTCTCTTTCACACTTAAAAACCTCCTTATTTTAATCTCAAAGCATTAGTATTCTTACTAGGCTTGAGTGATATGCGTTAAGCGGCATCATTTCGGTTATAATGATGTTTCTTTTCATCCACAAAACCTTTGATACTCCACACTCCGCTTTTAGATGATTTTGCTTTCTTTTCTGCATCTAACATTTGTGGAAGCAGCGTAGTGTTCGGTTTAGTAATATAAGCTACAATCCCGTATCCTAATTTGACCATTAATTCATTTACATGTATTCCCTCGCAAAATATATACGCTAATTTTCTGCCATACTTGTCTTCTTTTTGTCCATGATCATATACCAGGGTTACATCTTTTCCTTCTATTTGTTTCTTTAGAAAAGAAGATGCTTCTTTACCCATCTTTTGTGGCGGAATCTTTCGAGAAACAGATTCAGGGGTGTCTAATAATAGTAACCTTACCGTCTGCTTCTTCCCGTTTACTTTCACATCTACTGTATCTCCGTCTTTTACATGTATTACTTTTCCTTTACCCGTTTCTAAGCCTTTTAATTTGTCCCTGTATGCTTCTGGAATATCAACATTACTCTTTCCTTCTACATTCTGCTGGATTGCTTTTTAGGCCGTTTGTGCAGGTCTCGAATCATTTGTTTGTGTTGAACTGCTACATGCTGTAATTTGAAAGACTAATGAAGTTATACAAGCAATCTTAATCCATGGTTTCATACCGTAGTATCCTTTCCTATTAGTATCACTCTACTTAATATACAAATGGACTATATGCTGGATTAACTTCTTTATAATCACAACACAAGCAAAAACGAACCCACTTTGGATGTTCGTTAAACGTAGCCCTGAATGATTGCTTTTTACATTTGGGACATACTGATATTTCATTCCCCTTATTACGCTTATGACTCTCCACATTCTCAAAAGATACATCTGTAGATGGTATTTCACTCGTACGCAATATATCTTCCCCCTCTCTCTTTTTTAGCGATTTATAGACAACGAAAAAAGGACACACCTATGGCATATGTATGCGTAGGTGTGTCCTTTTGCAGGTAGATTTAGAAGTATTTTGTTACTTTCATCATATCATAATTCTTATTAATTTTATATATGAAATTTAGGATTTTATAATATTATTTCTTCTTCTCATATACAAAGGTTATTCTCTTCTGTGCAGAGTCATATGTTAATTTTGCACCAAACGATTTCCCCGTTTTTTTCGATATAAAGCCTTGGATTGTATCTGTCATATTCTTTTCTAATAATTTCTTAATCTGGCTTGCTGTAATTCTTTTTTCAAGTATCATACCTGAAACGATGAAATCACAACCCTTTTTGTATTGTTCGCATAGATAGTTTGTTTTCCCTATAATAACTCTCCCCTGGCATAATGGACATTTACCTACCGTACGATCCTCTGCAGTTGGAAATTCAAAACAAATACTAAAGTCTGGCTTTAATCGAATGGCAGCTGTGAATTCTCCTTTTTCCCCACTAAAACCATTAATGAAGTCTGTTACATTACTATTTAATAGCTTCTTAATCTGACTATCCGATAATTTCTTACCTTTAATTTTAGCTGGAAACATAAAATTACATCCGTTTTGATGGTCTGAGCACCCGAAAAATGTTTTACGGTTTAGAATTTGTCCCTTTTGGCACTTTGGGCACTGACCTAGTGATAATTCTTCAGCTGTAGGTAAACTAAAACGAATTTCACCGTTTATGAATGATAGATAAGCAGAAAACTCTTTCCCATTTGATTTAAACCCTTTGATAACATCTGTTTTATTATCTTCAAACAGTTTTTTGATTTGTGCTGCAGGGATTGCTTTTTCTTTTATTTTTTTTGGCATGCCAATATTACAGTTCGGGTGATTGCTGCAACCGAAAAATTTCCCCCTATCTAAAATAATTCCATTTCTACAAGGACATTGGCAAACCTCTATTTGTTGCTTCCAGGTCTCTATTAAATTGTACGAAACGGTATCAGGAATTTTTATAATCTCTTGCGTTATTTTTCGTACAAACGCATTTGTTTGTACAATGAAGTCTTCATAACTCAATTCATTCTTTTCAATACGATATATCATCCCTTCCATTTCAGCTGTGTATAATGGGTCTTTGACTTGTTGGACAGGAAATTGCTCAATAAAAGCACGACCAATTGGAGTTGTCGTGATTTTCCCTTTTTCAATGGCTATATAGTTCTTCCCATGTAAAGCTGGGATAAAGGTTGCTTCGGTTGCAACGGTTCCAATTCGCTTTCCTTTCATCAGTTCTTTTAAATGTTCGTCATCAATTTTGCGTCCAGCTGTTTCCATGAAAGTCAGAATTGAGCTTTCTGTGTGTAGCGCGGGTTTCTTTGTTTTGGATTCAAGTAACTCAAAATCGCAGATTTGAAGTTCATGTCCTTTCTGCAGAATAGGAATTTTAAATACTTCCACACTTTCTTCTTCTTTTTCCTCTTGAAATACTTCTAGAAACCCTTTTTCCCTGAGTACACTTTCTTTTGTTTGATAGATATTACCCATTGAGTCAATAAGCGATACGTCTCTTACTAGATACACTGCAGAACGCATGAAATTACCCACAAAGCGTTTTACTACAAGATCATAGAGCTGTTTTTCAATATCAGGACGCTCTCCTCCCTTATATTGTTTTGTCGTCGGAATGATAGCGAAATGGCTTGATACAAGCTCATCATTGAATGTTTTATGTTTTGTATTAATTGCCTCAATATCTACTAATTGTACCAATGACGAATAGTGACTCGTTGCTAATGAGTGCATAACACCTTTCACACGCTCTACTTGTTCTGTAGGTAAATGCCTAGAAGAAGAACGTGGATAGGTAATAAATCCTTCCTCATACAAGTTCTGAATGTGTTTTTTTGCAGTTTCTGCATTAATCTGCAGCTGGGCGTGAGCATCTTTATATAAATCCGTTAAGTTATATAATAATTTAGGGTTCTTCTTTCGATTTCCTTCTTTAAATTCTTCCACCACGAGATATTGACCTTTCAAGTTTTCTCCCAAACTTCTTAATGGCGATGGGTTTAACACCTGGTCTTCTGTTTTCATAACCGGAGTAAGTCCTAAATCTGTAATTAGCTGCAGATGATAATAAAATTGCTCTCTATAGTTTTCAATCGCTATCTCACGTTGTCGTATCTCATGTAACAAACACATCTGTACACGACCAGAAGATAGCAGGAACTTATTCTGTGCTAATTTCGTTGTACATCCCCTCGTTATGTTCATACCTAATAGATAGTCCAGGTACTGCCTTGCTTTAGCAGAATACGCCAGCCCATCGTATTTTGATGCGCTTTCTAATCGATTGAGAGCTGCCTCTAGTTCTGCCGCTTCATAAGAGGATTTATATACACGAGATTGCTTTTTATTCACTCCTGCATATTCGTACACTTCCCTATAGATTAACTCTCCTTCGCGGTCCGCGTCACATATGTTAACCGCATGGTCAACATCATGTCGTTGCAGCAATTTAACAAGGATTTGTAATTGTTCAGCATTTTCTTGTTTCACCTTATAAGCCGGCTGATAAATTAAAGGTAAATGCTCTAACTTAAACACTTTATACTCTGGATCCATCTCTTCTGGATTTTTGAGTTCCAACAGATGCCCACGGCACCAACTGACAATATAATGATCATTTTCATAATAACCATAATAAGGTTTGCTCCCAATGTACTTTTGTGAGTGACGGAATCTTGGCGATTTCATAATTTCATTGGCCACTTTCGGTTTTTCCGCAATAAATAATGTTTTTCCCATAACTTTTTCCTCCTTAAACAAAAAAGGACACACCTACGCCATGGTTCTGCGTAGGTGTGTCCTTTTGCAATTTTCTTTTTTAATATTGGATTGATTTTATTATAACACATTGTATAAAGCAACAGATATACAGACTATGATGTTTGTAAAGAAAGCTCTTATTGAATCGCTTAAGCGTAAGAATGAGAAGTTAGAAGAAGAAAATAAAAAATTACGTGAGTAATTGAAAGTTGCTTATGCAGAGGTTTATAAAAAGTTCTAGCTTAGAAGGAATTTATTATTAAACAATCGGGCCATTTTGTTGAAGATCAGTAGAAAATTTTGAGATCTTAATCAAAATAGTAATTAATCTATCAAAGTTGTAAAATAAGGGTAAGAATAGTTCTGGGGGGATTTATATCAATTATAATGCTATTAATCTAAGCGAGAAACTGTCCAAATTCAGTGAACACTGGTCGCCCAAAGTAATTGGTGAAATGAATGACTATCAGTTTAAGTTAGTTAAGATTCTAGGAGATTTTGTATGGCATGATCATAAAGACACCGATGAGGTATTCATCGTGATAGACGGTGAGATGTCCATCACATTCCGTGATGGACAGGTTAAACTTTCCAAAGGAGAAATGTATGTGATACCAAAAGGTGTGGAGCATAAGCCTTATGCTGAAAAGGAATGCCATATAATGCTGGTAGAGCCTAAAGGTGTAGTCAACACTGGTGAAACTAATTCCAAACTAACTGCTGATAATAATATATGGATTTAAATCAATATTTCAATTACTTTCTTTGGATCAACATATAAAAGGAAGTTACATATTTTCCGCAATCGGGCTCGATTGTGGAGCAAGAAGTAAAGGAGTGATACATATTAGTCAATGACTAATATGTATCACTCCTTATTTTTTATGACTTTTTTTGATTTAGGTCTTAATACTGTAAATTAAACAACTTTATTGTCACTAAACAAATATATCTCTAATCATTCTTTTTCATCACAAAATCTTTTGGATTCCCTTTTAACTTGTAATACTTCTTGTTAAGACGAATAGCTACTATGGAGATTACTAAAAACCCTATTACATATAACATTGGCCTGTCTCCATTTCTTATTGTTTAGCGAACTTATTCTGTAAATACTTCACATGTTTCTTCTTTATATCCTTATCGGTAATATTTGCTCGCAATATAGTTTGATAGATATGCTTGACCTCATCTTTTGTTAGTTTCACATCATTATAGGATTCAATACATTTTTTTAGATTGTTATAATATAAGACATGTTTATCTTTAGAGTGAACATGTACTCTTTTTAGACTGCATTTTGGATGAAACGCAGCAATAGAGATACACGGCAGCTGTTGCTCCATAATCCATTCAATTGCTTTCGTATGTTTATAGTTTTGTCGAAATGGATTTTGAAAAGAGTGTTTCTTTCTAAAAATACCTTGTGTCCATCTCGCCGCCTTCTCATCTCCATAGATCCAGCCCTCGTAGTTCTTCGTCTCTATGACAAATACACCTGTTTCCGCGATAACAATATGGTCAATTTGCGTTGTATCACCATACTCCGTATGAACCGTCACATCATGTAACACATAATAGCTTTCAGGATTTAATTTACTTAATATACGTTTCATCAGTTTTTCTCCAGCTTTCCCTTTCCATTTAGGTACATGTTTTTTTACAACAATATTCAATGGAATCAGAATCGCAATGAGAATTAATTCGAATATCAATACTTTCATAATAAAAACCTCCTTTTCACACTCTTGCGTTTTTACGTATCAAACGATATATATACGTTTCTAATCCTAAAATAAAATATGAGATACATAAGCCTTTTATCACCATCTCTACAAATCCTAACGCTAATGAAACAAGGAGCCCACCCCGAAATTGAAACGGTCTTGTCACTCTTCGATTTACTGGTTTTTCAATAACACCAAAATTAGCCCAGGTAGGTAAACGCTTTTCCACATTCTTTACGGTACCCACTAATCCATATTTAAGCGACAGAATGAAACATCCAATTAGTAAATACACAATAGAAGAAAAATAGATAGATAGACCCATAACAATAATTGTGAGCAACCAACCTACCAAAATGGAATTTCGCAAAGCAATATATTCTCGATTTCTTTTCAAAACAAACAGTCCTTTCAAAATATATTAGGGTGTTTTTAACTGGAAAATATTTACATTTAATAATAAGCATGATATGATACGTCTATATTAAATTCAGAAATAGCCTAAAAAGGATTGTGATAGATATGTTAAAACTTGTAGTAGATAATACCGTAACAGAACCAGAAACAGATTCAGCTTTTTCAAACCTGTTCACCTGCAAAGACTGTGTATACTATCTTTCAAAATCGGATTCTTGCAGTCTAAAATTAGCAGCTGATTCAAATAATCCCCTTATCCCTTATGAGTGTGGGAATTTTGAGGAAACCTATGAAATCGGAACGGAAGATCCATTGAATTCACATATTCATCAACGACTTCGTGAAGAAAAAGCACAAATACTAGCTGAAAATTATCCAGCACAACCTTCTATTGATCCGATTCATAAAGAAGCAATATGGTATGGAACAGCAGATTATGGTTGTTGGATTGTAAATGATGCAAAGATACGTTTTGCTCTGGCAGAACAGGTTCCTTTCGGTGATAATAATATGTCATCTGAAAAATACGCATCTCCTTTCCCTTTACATGATCATGGAGCAAAAGAAGGTATTAGGCACTATATGTGCTGGTATGTAAACGAAAAAGGAATAGGCGAATACCATCTACTTATTGGTGGTGTCATCATGAAAATTGCAGAAGGAGTTAAAAAACTTGGATTCATTAATAATTAACCGTATTTATAACAAAAGAATGTTGGAACATACCATATTATTTAGTTTGGTACAGCTAGTACCGTTGATGCTATCTACTGGTATCATATATATATTGCTAGACCTTTCTGAATCTGAATGGAAAACCTGGTTTAGCTATGAAGGAATCTTTGTTCTCCTTTTCCTTATAACGAGGTTCCAGGTATTACAAAACAAGAATAGTATCATTTCTATGAAGCAGTACGAAAAATGGTTTTCAAAATTAAATATTTTCTTAATCTCCATATTCCTAGTATTGTTTGCATCAATACCAGCTCTATTAAAAATTGTTTTCATTCTACAAATGACTATTATTCTATTTTTATTAGAACGCTGTTGTTTGTATATTGAACGATTACCGATACATAATTTATATAGTGTAAAAGCGATTATTTGCGATAAAAAACAACTCAAAATCGAACGAATTATTCCAAATAATGAGGAGCACGGTACCCATACAGTTGAAACAAATGATGGCCAATACTTTTTATATACCGCTGTGTATTTGAGCGGCATATTATCACCCATTTCGCAGGAAGTATTTGAAGAATATGAAAGAAGAAACCATATGGTAGATAAAAGGTACTGAATGTTGATTCAGTACCTTTTCTTCTATGTATATGTATTTCTTTACATATTCGCAAATAACCATGGAGCGAGTACTGCTAACATACAGAGTAAACAAGATCCTGTTATGACACGATTGGACCAACGATAATACTCAGGTTGTTTCGTACTCTCATGAATTTTTCGTAAACGAATACCTGCAATTAACATAAATGGTGTAAAAATAAGTGCTGTTGATTTAAACAGGTCTAAAAAATCCGTAAAGATGTTCATAAACGAAACTACATCGGAACTGAATAAGAAGTACACACTTAGTCTCATCGCCATCATACTAACGAATGAAAAGATCATACTCCCTGTCGCCCACTTCATCCATTGACCATTCTTCGTAATTAATGCCATAACCATGACAATAACGCCTAATACGAAAGAGATAGAAAAGATATTTACCCCTACTTTAAAGGCCGGTGCATACATACCCTCAATTTTTTGTAGTAATGATGAACCGAATGAATCATCCTTCTCTGGTGTTTTGGTTCGATTGTTTAATCCCTCTTTAAAGGATGACGAAACATCATTCCCTTTTAATTCATTAAAGTCCACTTTTACAGATGCATGAGCTGCTTGTAAGGGGATAAGAAGTAAAACCATCAAAACAAGCGTACATAAGACTCCTATCATCCCTTTTTCTTGTTTCATCACACATCACCCGCTAATTTTGGTTTAACGCTCTTTAATTTGATTTGATTTCCTTCTGCAACATAATAGAGATCTGCTGAGTAATAGATATTTGCTTTTGTATATGCTCCCATAATTGCATTCGCGATTTCTTCCTTCTCTACTGCCATGTATGTTTCATTTTCATTATAAAATTCAATTTCAATTCGATTAATATTATTATTTAATACTGTAATATGTAACTCTTTTAAGCTATCTAAACGATTGCCTAATCCACACACTAACTTAAATACTTTATTTGCAATCGTTGGTGGTTTGACATAAGTCGTATTAAAATGAAGAGTTTCATCATCTATCACACCATCTTCCTCAACTGCACACGTCATAATGAAAGAATGATTTTGTTTTTCAATTTCTTGTTGACTCAACTTGCGATCAATGACATACTTCACGCTTGTTGATAGGTTTTCTATATATTCATCCAGTTCGGTATTTGAAATTTTAACCTCTGAGAATTCCGGAAAAATCATGTAAGCGTGTGTATTAGAACTACTTTTACTTACACGTAATACCTGGATTTGTTTCTTTTCATAGCGCACCGTTTGTTCTAATTTTTCTACTACGTTGTTGCTTAAATGATCGATTGCCATATATTATCACTCCTATTTACTTTGATAAAATTTTTTTCATACAATACTCATGATTTGATGCTATTTATTTAAAGCATTGTAATATTACGAAGAGTTCTCAATTCTCCTGTTCTAAGGCTGTTAATCACCTGAATCTCAAAACATTTTAATATTACAATGACGTACAATGTTTCATTATAGTCGAATATCCTTATATGGTGAATCATTCCGTCCCACTCATTTTTACAAAAACAAAAAAATATTTTGTCCTTGTAAAAATGAGTGAGAACCTAGTGTGTTTAATGCTATATAACTAAGAAAATACCAACTAGGAAATAGATTTATATACTCCCTAGTTGTCTATCACTCCACCCAACTAATGTATAGGAATAAGGTGAATCGACCTCTAATTCTATATACATTAGTTTATTTTCTGGTAATATCTCTCCCTCTGTATGTATCCAATAGCGCTTCCTATTAGACATATTCATCACACGTGTCAGTCCTTGTTCTCGTTCTATCACTTTTGCGGTCCACTTTACCACATTCACATCCTGCACTTCTGATACTTCTTGTTGAACAGGAAGGATAAGTTCTGTTTCTGCTGAAACCGGCAGCTGTTCTAGTTCTGGAAATGTATCTTCATATCCCAAGAATTCCTCTGGTGTATCCATATCGCTTGGAAACGGTATGTCCTCATCACTCAGGAAGGGGATATCATATACTGCTTCAGAAGCAGGAGTATGGTGAAAATCTTCAACATACTCCACTTCTTCTACAGCTTCAATTTCCTGTTCTAATTTGTTACTCGCTTCTTCACACAGATTCTTTTGAACAGATGTAGCAACTAAATCGTATATATTTGCTACATCCTTTTCTAAGGTAATTTCTTTTGTTGGAACAGTAACACGCTCTTGTTCCCTACCAATTGGTCTGTTTTCTCGCGGGCACCAATAAACGGGACGTTCCACCGGTGCCTGTTCCTTTTCTTTTTTCTTCGCTTCTTCTATTAGCATGTTTTTTCTGACTTTGCGAACTACAAAAAACATATAACAAAATAAAGCGATAAAAATCGTTATAAACATGATTTTCTCCTCTCGGTTATGCAAATAAATCGAACTCAAACTGTCCTTCGATTACTTTGCTTTTTCGTTTCCCTTTCTTTTTAGCAGTATCCACTTCAACAATCACTTCATCCCAGAATGCAATATCTTGTTTTTGAACCAGCATACGCTTATCTGTATTCAGTGTTGTTAATGTACGAATGATACCTTCTACTTCCCCATCTATTTCAAGTTCCCGTTTCTTCACTTGAACACCAGGTACTTTCCCTTGTTGAATAAATTCAACAGCCTTTTGTACAAATTGGGCATCTTTCATAAATGCAACATCCATTGTTCCTGGTAATTGTTCCACCCAGTTCGTAAATTGCATTTCAATCGATTCAAACACAGGTGTAATCACATTACCGATATTTGCAAGAACTCGTTTCGATTCTTCTGATGCCGCTTTAGTCCATTCTTCTGTTGAGCCTTTTAATTGGTTCCCACTCTTAATGTTTTGAATTAATAAAGTCTGTAAATCCCCTGTATCACCGAGCATTGCATTTAAACCATCACTTGTCGCATCACCATTCATTGCTTCAGAAGCTTTATTCTTCTGAGCTATCAACTGTGCCATTTGCGCTTGGAAAGTCTCTCGATATCCAAGGTAGAATGTTCTACATTGATTGGTTTGACCAATACGCCAATGTCTTCTTGCTGCCTGATTTAATGTGAATAAGCTGAATGATAATTGATAAAAAATCAGGGTCGGTGTTGCCAATAAATCGAGGCCAACTTTCACAAGTTCTTGCGAACAAATGATTACATTCACACCGTTTTTCACTTGCTCTTTTAGCCATTCACTACGTTTTGGCGGAGTAACTGTATTGGTACGGAGAATAGCTACTTTCGCACCAGGTACTTGCTCTGCAACCTTCTGTAAACGAGGCTGAATGTCTCGCTCTTTCACTGTAGATCCTGTATCAGATACATAAATGATAGTTGGACGCCCTTCAGAGATTTCAGTATGCAATATTTCTTGCAATTTCTTCTCCTTCGGCTGCATACAATCCTCATCGAATCTATATTCTGCATTAGACCAAACAACATTTTTTTCATTCCCATCTAAGTAATAGTTAGGATAACGATTCATGTTATCTGGGTATGCATTTCCTGTACGAATATAAGAAAGCCACAATTTGCCGACATCTGGTGTACCTTTCGCTGCCTCAATTGCTTTTTCAAATGACTCTTTCATATGCTCATAGGCTTGTTTTTGCTCTTCAGACATATCAACAAGAATCGTAGGTACATTGATTAGCTCAACTGGATTTGGCCATACATCTTTTAAACGTACATTTATTGTTGTATCCATTAAAAATTGGGTAAACACATACGGTGAAATACCAGGTACTACTTTAGTTTTATCTAGCATTCCTTGTGCACCACGCGAAGCTACATTGGATACAACTTCACCATCATGGTAATATGTTCTCTCGATGTTTCCGTAAGTCTCATTCCAATCCATTAAAGAACTATATTCAAACCCACTCTTCACCATCTTAGAAGGATATAAGCGCCATAACGTATAGAACACATCACTCGCTTTTCCTCCGAAAAGAGTTCCTGTTCCACCTACAAATTTCTTACAAACTTTAACTAAACTTCCCAGGGCAGTTCCTTGTGCAGTTTCACTTTTCAGCTCATGTATCTCATCAGCGATAAGAGCATCAAAGAAATGCTTCATTTTTCTACGAATATACTCAACAGTAGCTACCTTTCGATATGCTCGCCCTGAGTGTTTCGCATCATAAGGTTTTACACGATTCTCTAACTCTAGTTGTTTTTGTAACGGTTTATTTCCTTCTTTAATTGCCTGTACTAATTTATCCTCATATTTTGTCCAATCTTTAAAACTTGCATATTTTGTTTTTACTTTTGGACTCCAAATATACGATTTACAATCAGTACATACACTATTTTTATTTGTTTTAGAATCTAAGTCGCTTGCTGTAAATTCTTTATATTGACAGATTTCCTTTTGTTCACCATTGGCTTGTTGCACCATGATAGAAGACGTCTTTTTACGTAACTTAGCACCACAATCCGAGCAGTAGTAGCCCTTCTTATAATATCTTTGCACCTCTTCTTCCGATTTTTTAGAAAGAGAAGTCTGCTTATAAGGGAATGGCATCTGTTTAATAGAATCTCCTCGCATTGTTGTAAAACTAATGACAAAGAAGGTTGGTTTTTGTGGTTTTGGTCTTCCAGCCTGAATCCAAGATTGATGAATTCGAATCAGATCCTCTGTGCGTTTAATAAGATGTATCTCTGCGTCTGGTAATAAGTGTCGTATTTCTTCTTTTGCCCACTTCTCAGTAAGTGTCGGTGGAACAAATACACATGTACGATACCCTTTTTGTCCTTTTAAATGAAAATAGCCATCTACTGCAGCTGTCATCATTGCACTTTTGCCCGTGCTCATTTCACCCTGCAAGATGATTCCCTTTTGTACTTGTAATGCTTTTGCTGCACCTGTTGCTACATGTGCCTGTACAGGGAATAATGGTCTTTGGTATGTATCAAAATGAGATAGTGCCTGATCTTTCATCGGTTGATGTAAAGGCTCATCTAATTTTGTTACCTTATCGAGCATGACAGGTGAATACTCCAATAGATATTCATTTAAATCATTGATTTCATTGATTTTTTCACCTGTACCTTCTTGAGGAAATTGACATTTTCCAGACCGGATCATCTCTGATAAAAACTCTTTACAATCCTCTTCTTTTAATACGACTTGTGCAATCGTTAGAGAAGAAAACTCATTCTTATCGAAATATACCTCTAATGGTTGTAACAGATTTCTTGTTAGCATCTCCTCATAAATTGGCTTCGCCCACTCTTCTAAAATCGGCAAGCCGTACGGAGGAGCCATTAAGAAGTCTCTTACTTGCATTTCTGGTGCTTCGTCAATTGCAACAATATACTTTTCTTCTATTTCCTTAGAAAACGCAATAATTGCCTTTTTTCTATTTGTTGTTTGTGTATTAATAAACTCAAATTGTCCTGTCGAAATTACATTCATTTTTTTACCTAACGCATAATATAATTCTTCTTTTTGTCCCTCTCCAAAATACAAGCGACGTGTACCCATTGATATGGCTGCTCGGAATGACTTTAATGTACTATCATTCCCTCCTAATACTGCAAATTGTATTTGGTGATGACGATTTACTGCCATAGCAAAGCAAAAAGCAGTATGTGAAGCAGTAGCCGTCTCTAATTGCAACATCGCTGGTGTTTGTTCCTGGTCAAATGTATGTTGTTGAATCATTTCGTTTATCATAAGTTTCCCTCCTAAAAATAAAAAACGCACCTTATTCGATACGTTTCATGTCCTACTCATATAATTTATTGTTTAAAAATCTATAAACTGTTTCCACTCTGGTAATGATTGTTCAGCTACAGATAACATATCGCCTACACCCTGGAATAGTGAGAATTGTTCTAGCACTCCCAAATGTGTACCTGTACTGAATTGAGATGCACATAAGCAAATGACCGTTAGAACGATAGCAATACGAAACATACGATTACTAAATTCCCATACGATAAATAATGCTCCTATTCCTAATAGTACAGACATAGCCTTCTTCCTTTCCTAGACAAGTTCTTTGACTTCACCAGTTGGTGTTGCGATGATAAATTTCGCGCGGCGTTTTTGTAAAACAACTTCTTTCGTTGTTGTTTCCAATTGCTCAAATGAATTTTCATAATACACATTTTCTGATCCACGAACTGCATGGAGTGTATCACCTTCACCAAGCAAACCGTCTGCCACACCTGTTATCAGCAATAGTCCTAATTGTCCAGAAGCAATCGGCATTTTTGCTCTTTCAGCATCTGTTTTCTCATCTTGAAGTGAGTAACCATTCCCTCTATTTAAACGCTTCTTAAATGTCGAGATACCTTCCGATTTCCCCACACCTTCATAAGCACTTTTATAATCCACTCTTGATGTAAAAATTAGTTTGTTTTGATGACGTAATTCAGGTATAGCCCAATCCTTACGATTTACCATTTCTGCTAATGTATTTACATGTTTTTTGACGAAAGTAAGGTCAGACATGTTTTCACAGAAATTAGCGAAACGATCGTTGAAGTACGTGTCATTTTTCGTAGCAGCACGCTTACGTCCAACGAAGACACACTGTTTAAATGCATCGAACTCCTTATTTTCATCACCAAAACGCATCAAGCCTATTTCCTCATAATTTTTTGCTAAGAAATAACTAATGTCGTCTCTAGCAAATCTGTCGTAAGGAATGACGTACACCATAACGCCACCTTCTTGTAAATAATGGTGAGCACGCTTTAGGAAGTTGAACTCCATTTTCTCTGATTTTGTATTTTCTGTACGAAGCTCCGTATTATAAGGAGGATTTAAAAAAATAAGCGGAAAATAGTCATGACTAATCATCATACTTTCAAAGCCCGAGCGTACCACTACATCTAATTGCTCTTTTGCTTTTCCATATCGATTTGCATCTAGTTCCACGCCATATGTATCAAGTTGTATTCCAACTTGCTTCACCTCGTCTGCAAAACTTCGTAAAATTGTACCTTCTCCACAACATGGATCAAAGCAAGCATAAGCTCGCCCTGATTCCATTTGTAATAGTTGTATTAAGTGTTTCCCTTCAGTTAGTGGTGTTGGATAAAATCCAGCCGCCAAATCATTTCCTATACGCATAATAATTTCCCTCCGAGTTCTTTTTTACAATAAAAAAAGGAAGATCCAAGTATATACATCACTTAGTTCTTCCTTTTACCCTCTATACACTACCTCGACTTGCTTAAAATGGTAGTTCATCATCTATAATCTCCGATAGCTCTTCCATACCAGCAAAAATATCATCCGGCTCTTGGGATTGCTCTCTCGTCTCCTGCTCTTTTGGATTATCTACTACTGTCCAAATGTTATCTTTTTTCATATTTATATCCCTCTATCCTTCTTATTTTTCAGTTTCATAAACAACTTCCTCGTAATCAAAAAAATAATCTTTCATCTTACGTAGGATTGTACGAAACTTCGGTTCAGCTACGATCTTTGTACCATGATAAAAACTTTGTTGCCCGACAAAGCGCCATAGGATGACATAGCCTTCTTTTGCCTCTTGGATGCCTTCAATAAATAAAGCTATTTCGTGAATGGCCACCTTTTCATTAAGAGTGTCTGGTTTAAAATATTGAAATTTACCATCTGGTAGTATAATTTCAGCTTCAAAACAACCTCTCATTTGATTTACTCTTGCTCTGGATTCAGATGACATCGCTGGTGTAGCATATGACTTCTGATTTTTTTCCATTCGTGTTTTATGTTCCTCTACTGTTGGTACTAGTCTTAAGTGTCTACAATCTTTTTTCATTTTCATATCTCCTCTATTTTGTAATTTGTTATAATTCATAACCCCGCCTGCAAACTTGAAGACAACACAAAAAGGGCTTCTTCAAGTCGATTAATAATGTGCATAGCAAAACAAGCTATATATACACTAATCGGCTCAAAGAAGCCCTTTCAAAATTGAAACAAGACGCAACTTGCTTCTACAACTCAACCACAACACAAAAAGGTGTGGGAATAAACGGAATCAAATAAACTAACAATATACTTATATATTACACAATTAAGATTATAGTATCAAGATGTTTTTTATCTCAAAAACCATATATTCCAATTCATCAACAACTCTTAGAATATATCCTAACTATCAATATAATGTCCGCTGTAAGGAATTTTTAATGATTCCCTAGTTCTTCACTAGTAGAAAATTAAATTAAAGGAGATGTTTACGATTATGTTCAAACAAATGAAGGAAGCTAAAAATGAGATTTTTCTAATGTGGATTCTATTTTCTCTATTTTTTATAATGCTTTTCTATGATGAGAAAACTGCTTTACTTACCACATTTCTGTGTCTATTTGGTCTACTTGCAAAGAATATATTCTCTCAGAAAGCATAAAGATTACATATAAAATTATACAGAATGTTACAATTATATTGGTTCTAGAAATAATATAATTGTGAAACGGAGGGATTATATTGGCTATTTTGGGCAATTTAAAAGATTTAAAGAGTGATATGGAGAAAAAGGGTTGGTGTATTGATTCATTCCTATTTAAATATAAAACTCAAGAGTTTATTGTACTGGTGAAATTATACATTGAAGGTAAAGGACCCGTAAAACCTAAGTATGCATTAGTACAGCTGGAATTTTTAAAAAAGGGGAATATTAATGATAGATTACTCGTTCCTGCCAATTCAGCCTCTCTTTTAACTGATGCTAGTATATTAAGAGATTATTTTGGTATTGATTTTGGAACCGGTGTTGGAGATGCAATTCAATCATTTTACCGACAACTCTCTCTTTATATTCCTACGGAAGTGAGTACAAAGAAAACAACAGATCAAAAAGCAGCTATTGTAGAATCACTCAGTACAAGTGATAAAGATGATCCGAATAAAATCTACTGTTACAGTGTGAGAAGAAATCCTGAAAAACCAAGTGGTGGATATGGAGAACGCAGTCCATATAACGATAATAAAGCGAGAATTTTACGACCTACACTATATAAGAAATTAAAAAACGATATACATTTGAGCTTTAACTTTTCAACTGATCCTGAAAAATGTGAAGATAATGACACCATTCTGCATAACTGGGCCAAAAATAATAATATATAGTAACAAAAAATATTACATTACTATTTTCTTTTAAACCTATACATTTATAAAATAATACATACTAAAAATGTAAAAAGATAAAAGCCTCGCTACATTTGATTGTAGTGAGGCTTTTATAAGTTGTTTATTTTCTTTCCATGTATATTTCTTATAAAAAAATAAAGGAATACCGAACCAAGTTTTAATTGATTCAATATCCCTTTAATTAAACACCTCATATAGGCATTACATACCTAATTGTTATTCTTTATATATATATCCCTTAAAAAATTAAAATCATTTTCCACGAATTTATTACAAACTTGATTCGCCAATTCGAAAAGTTCTTTTTCCTGAGCAGCATATAAATATTCAATTAAGTATTGTAATTTTTCTTCAGGAAAGTGTTTGTGTGGCGTGAGGTCACGTACTAAAAGTTCCAATAATTCTCCAATAATTTTTCTTTTATTAATATTATCAGTTTCTTTAATTTTCACATATAACAGTTCAATAACTACATCAAAATAATTATCAACAAAAGGTATTGCACGTCTAATTAAATCACAATTTGTTTCATCAATATCATCAAATTTACTTGTTAATAATATTGATTTTGATAAAAGCTTCTTATCTTCTTGGATAAAATCTTCAATTTCATACCCATTATATTTTTGGTAAATTTCCTTCCAAAAGTCAAGTATCCTCTGTTTCTCATCTACTTTTAACTTGTCATTTTCTATGAAACAAAATACATCAATAAATTCCTTTATAAAGTCATAATTCCATGAATCCATGACTTTACGATAAAGGTTTTTTTCAACCTCTCTCTCATAATCTCTTAAATATACTTCAACTAAAACCTTTGCTAATCTTGTTTTAATTTCTTTTTCTTTAAAGCTATAATCAATAGCGGATTCATAGTGTTTTTTCATTAAAATATAGATATCTTCATTAATAATTAAATTATAACTATATCCTTCAAAAAAAGCTTCCCATGATTTACTTTTTAATTTAATTGAATTGATTCTATCAATTGTCCATTTCCTATCCAAATCTAAGAAGTTTGCCAGCTCCATTCCCAATAAGCTGTATGCTTCTCCAACATCAAGTTCTAGATACTCATTATAAATTGAATTAAAATCATTATCCCATTTATTTTCCCATTCCATATTTTTATTTAATACCGACATTTTTAGCAGTGCCTCTAACACATTTCCTTTAATTGAATTTAAGAAATATGAAATGCTATTATCGTTTGAATTACATTCCTCTAAATCTATGATTTGTTTAAATACCAACAATAATATCTGCTTTGCCTTATTGTAATGCTCGTGATTAATTGCCCGTTCTTTATTTTCAGATCCTGTGATAAACAACTTACAAATAATTATTATAATGGATTTATAATCAAAACCACTTTCATTCTTATTAATTAGTAAGTCACCATGCCAGAATTCTGTTCTGTTCATATAAACTGAAATAAAATTCAATAATTTATTCCAATCCATAGATTTTTGTTCTTTCCAAGCATCACACAAACCAAATATTATTTGATAAATATAGTAATAATCAGTATTAATAAAGTGCTTTAAATCCTCCACTATTTTATCTGGGTTCTTCCTAGAAAACTCTCTAATTGCTTGTCCCAAGGAAGAAACAGTTGTTATGTTTCCATGCTTGCTTTCTTTATACTCCCTTAAATATTTCGCGATTTCTTTGTTGCTCATATTTAAAAGTTCCTCTTGGCTTAATGGAGATACGATTCGAACGAATTTAGATTTTTTCACTTTTGCTTTCGAGTTTAGAGCAGGGTCCACTTTTGTTTTTTCTTTTAATTTTAAATATAATTTTTCAAATGAAGGAATATGCCTTAACGCTTTCAGCCTTTTCTGTTTCCATGCATTTATATCCTTACCTTTTATTTCATTAGGTACTCTTTCTATTAAATATAATAATATTCTTTCTTGGTCATTATTTAGATTTTCTAATTGCTCTAGTATTACTTTTAATTCCGATTCTAAATAATACTCTTGAAAAACAATAGTTCCTTCACTTTGTTCAAGTGTGCTCCAAAATATATCATTATAGTTCACAAAGTCATTTCCTATGACATCTAATAATATTTTTGTGAATAAAAGATATTCCTGATTTTTTAGTTCCTCTAGCAATGGCTGCATTTGTGGCCCTTTTTTGTAATTACATAAGTCTTTAAATAAATAAAGTATTAACTCAAAACCATTATTATATGAGTTCCTAGTTTCATACTGTAAGCTCATCATTTCCTTATAATTGATATCAACATATATCGATTGAATGGCCTCTTCTATCTTCGTCTGCAATTTATCTTTACTAAACTTAGTGTATATCCACTTAGTAACTTGCTCCATAAACCTCTCTATCCCGTTTTCTTCTATAGTATTCTCATGTTTAATTATCTCATGTTCAACTATTCGAGTTATATATTCCTTTTTTATTTTAGCTATTTCAAGTGTGTATGGTTTCTCACTATATTTAAACTCAATTTCTCTTTCCGCCTTACCAAGATACTCTTTAAGCTGTTGCATAATCTTCTCTAATAACTGCATAGAACATTTTTCCGCAATTTTTTTTACTGTATCATTAGTAAATATTTTATAAAAATAATTCTTCCCAAGTTTGACTTGATTCTTTTCAAAATCAAGACTTACTAAACATTCAATAATTTTTTCTGCTTTCTTTATATCTTCTGGTTCCGGAGAATTTAAAAACTTATGTACTAACTTTTTTCCAATATTATAGGAAATATACTCTACGGAAAACATTGATTTTGTCCACATGTTAACCGTATCAAGAAATTCTAGATTAATATATTTATTTGGGATTTTTTCTAACACATCGACAAACTGATTCCAAACACGATAATTATCTATATACATTTCCTCTTTATTTCTATAAAAAGAAATAGATTTTATTATTTCTAAAATATCACTTATGTCTTCATCAGTTAAATCATGTTGATTTACTAACTTCCTTAAGTACTCACCTTGTTCCCAATATGGGATTCTATATCCATTCTCAACCTTTTTCGGCTGTGGAACATCTTCAGAATCAAAGAAACCAGCATTTGCTAACTTTTTTAGCCATCTCTTTCCATTAACATTTTTGAAAAAGTATAATGCTAGAGCTTCATTTTTTTCAATTTCTTTTATTACAGACTTATACCTTACTTCAAAAACTGCATCATCACATTTCATAACATCATCTATGGATCTTGTTTTACTGATGAAATCTTTTCCTCCACTCACTTCCCCTAATACCTTTGACCATTCATCAATTATAGGAATTAATTGGTCATATCTACCTCCACTTGTATCATAAGGAATTAACTCTACTCCAAAAGAGCTATAATACTTCCCATATAAATCAGTCATTTTATGCTTTTCTTTATTTGTTGGGAATAACATATAATGTGTCATGGTGTGACTTGGATTATTAGTTTTAGATAACATATATTCTAAGATTTCAAATTCTTCCAATCCATATCCCAAGAATAATACGACATAATTCGAATTAAATACCTGATCTAGGAATACCGAAACCTCCGGATGACTCTGTTTAGAAATAGTCCCATAGCGTTTTAAATAATCTTGCACAGTAACTAACATACTTTCTTCTTTTTTCACACTTCCATGAATATGAATTACATTCCCATTTTTAAGTTCCGCCTCTAATAATTCTGTATGATCTATAATTACTTTTTTTTCAGGACTCTGCTCTGCAAATTTACTTTTCTCACCCAAATCCATACTGCTTATAACTTTTTCATTATCAGATTGTGGTGTAGCTAAAACATCTAAGCATTCATCGTAATTTGTAGTTATATAAATAGCTTTCATTGAGTATAACTTCTCATATATCGCTTTATACTTTTCGTTTTTCTCAAACTTAAATATCTCATTTGCCGACTTAGGACTGATCTTTTTTTCATCAAAAAGCATTTTACAAATTGTTAATAATTTTTTTGGATCTTCTTTTTCCAGCTGTTTATACATTTCAGCTTCTATTACCCCTTTTTCAACCGCATCCGTAAGCATTTCTAAAGCATAACCATGCCATGAGGGAAGATTAAGCAATCTTGATACGCCTGCACCTACAAAAATTATAAGATTGCCTGTTTTTGCAGCTTTAATTATATCCTCATATTTATTAATATCTGGAATTTCAAATTCTTCAACCATATTTATTCCTCCCTAACTAAAGTCTATAAATTCAATCATTTAATTTAAAGTAAAGTGGTTAATTTATAATAAATTAACCACTTCTTGTCTCTCGATCCACTTATCTAATTTGTTTTTTGTATCATCATTTAATCGTTTCCTTTTACCTGATAACATCCTTGAAAGCGTTGAATACGAAATATCTATTTCTTTCGCTAACTCACGTATACTTTTATTATTCTTCTCTTTATACGTGTTCATTTTTTCAATATAGAACTCGATGCTATTTGGAATTTCTTCATTTAGTATACTTATTGGCTTCTCTTCAATAACTGGTGGCTTTTCTTCCATCTCGATGACTAATGGTGCCTGCTGCTTACTTTTCTTAGTAATCAACTCTTGTTGTAGTTTCACAAGCTCATTTGTAGGAGAAATGATTACTTTCAATTTTAACCAGTAATTTTCAAACCAGTTTTTCCCCTTACATTTTTCTTCATCAATTTCGGGAGAGTATTTCCACTCTTGAATTACTTGGTCCCTCATAAGATCATCTAACGTCTTTTCAAAAACTTGTCTTATTAGACTTGGTTTCCTATTCATACTTATCTCCATAACTTGTAATATCCCTTTAGGACCACCGATACTATATGAATGTGTTAGATGTTGATATGATTGTTGAATACGCCAACGCCAACTTAGATATCTGGTTAATCTTTTATGATATCTCTGCTGCTTGCTGTTATACTCCAGTGCTTTCTTAGATAGTAAACCTGTTAGTTTCTCAGAACCGTATAGATATTTTGATAAAAAGCTACCTGGTGTAACGTTCATACTCTCTATTCCTAATGTTCTATCCGTATCAATATCTTTTGCAATAACAATTTCATCCATTACAAATAGTCTTCTAATTCTTTGCTTTTTATAAGCTAATGTTTCGTTTGGATCTTCTTCATTTAAAATCACTATCTCATTATCTTCATTTACATAAATAAAAATACTGGCAAGGGCAGCTAAACGCTCCATAATTTTTAATCTGTCCTCTTTACGATAATAAGATCTGCCGTTCTTGATATGTTTCATATGACACATATCTAATATCTGTTCATAATGTACAGGTACAATAGTCTTATCATTTTCAGCACTCTTTACCCATAGTTCCGTTACAATATCGAGGCAATCCGCTGTCAAATCATCCATTACTCTAGTTAGAAAAGTAGAATCAATTAGCGTATTCCATCTTTTTAGCTCTTCTCTTTGTAATTTCATATCGCCATCATCGTGTGACGATACTACCACTAGACTATTTTGTTTATCCTGCAATTGAGCAATACGTACATTCTTATCTTGGTCATCTGTAAACTTATTCTTAGCAATAGTGTCTGATAAATGGTACATAAACCCTGCATTACTTCGCTCTATATAATCACTCTTAGCCTCTGAATCTAAAGGTAATTCTTTTGCGAAAACAGGCAGTTTAATTCCAAATTCCATATATAAATCGTCTTTTAGACATTCAAAAATTTCTTCCTTATAATTATCTAATTTGGGAAGGATGTCTATCGCAGATAATCCTAAAGCTTCCTTTTTAGAAACCCATTTCACTAGTCTTTCGAAAGTCTGTGACGAATAAGTTGAGTTGTAAATCCTCTGTAGATCTCTTTCTACATCTTGATAGAATTGTTGCCATTTATTTAAAACTTTTTCACTTCCCTCAACACCAGTAAGTAGAGGGTACGCTATATATAAAGTGTTTTGAAATAGTACTTTTAACTTTTCCACTAATAATCCTCCTAATTGCTTCTAATACAATTATATCAATTGCTACTAATCATTCATACCATTCTAAATAGAGTTTCGAAAGTATGTACAAATTTCCAGTCAGTTAAACGGGGTTTGACAAACTGGATCCTTTTCCATATTACGTCTCTTACTTTAAAACATGTAACACTTGTTCGTCATGGTATACTTTTACGTTTACAGACGCACTAGGATCCACTACATATTTGATTCCATAGAAAGTGTCGTTATGCTATAACGGTTTGGCTCCATATCAAATGGCTTTAAAAACAAAAGCAGCAACATAGTGTTATGCTGCTGCCTTTGTTTTTATTTAGAAGAATTTAGGGTAATGCTCAATTGGGTAAAAGTTTATTAACAATATCTTCTTCCATTATTTCAAGTTTATCCCCTCGACTAGTATATTCCAATGATTTGAATATGCACTGACGTACAATTCCATCCAGTGTTTGTAATTCCTTAGCTAGTGTGTCAGGAGGGAGATTTGAGTTACCATGAACTAGGTTAGATCTTATTCCATATAATTTTTTTACTTTTTTATATGTGTCGGGGCTACCGTCTAATAGTCTTGCTGTATACAGTGAGACTCTAAATAATAATTCACCTCTTACAGAGGGGTATAAAGATTCTAAAGCGATAATTAAATCAATGAATTTATCGTCTAAATTTACTTTGTTATGAGCTGATGCTAATCTTTCAAGAGCGATAAGTTGAGTAGGTAATTCATCAATGATTTTGAAGTAGTCAGAAATTAATTGAGTATCCTTAATAGTCATCTTCCCACTTCTCTTTTTGTTATCTACTGCATTAAAATACTGGATGGCTTGAATCTCGCCATAATCAGCAAAGTAACTAAATGTAATGATAGGTGAAAAATATATATGTTCAAGAGTACCATTGTATAAAAGGAGACTCTTAGATAAATTTTCAATTTCACGTACCAATGAATTACTTTCATCTACATTACCTAGAACTTGTTTTCGTTCTAACAATACGCAAGGGCTAGATTCGTGATGAAAGAGTGCATGTCTAAAGCTTGACTTAAAATGTGAGTTAGTCATCTCTACTTTGTTATAAAAATACTCTATGTTTTCTTTATCTACAGGTTTGATTGAGAAATTTGGAAATTGAATTTCTTGATTTTGAATATCCAAATTATAGATTAAGGATATGGTTCTATAAACATATTTCCCCTCTAGATATAATTGGAATTCTTCCATTAATTCTTCGAATATATAATCAATAAAATTAAGTGATTTTGCTTTTACTAAATATGCCAATAAAAATTTAAGAGATGTATCAGTATAATCCCAATCCAAATCTTGTTTAAAGTGATGCTCAATAATACTAAGGTTGTAAGAAGTTAAAGGAACTGTTCTTTCAAGTTCTATTGCAACAACTTCTCCACTGCCATCACTAGCAAGCTCAATTTTTTTTGTGGAATGTTCAAATTTTAAACCTTGTATATAGTTTAATTGCTCCTCAAGGTCAGCTTTTATTTTCTCTTTTGAATTCATGATTCCCCTCCTTTTTACAATCGTACCATATTAGTAAAGTTATAGTGCTATGTTACTTTTTGTTTGAGTCCATTTTTATAATTTGAATTCAAAAGATGTTATTGTCCTTTATGCTTAACACTCGTATTTCCTCTCTGAATGAACGCCACTGCAGTTATTTCTAATGAGAATCATGACTAATCTAGTAAATCCCAAGATCGCTATTTTGTATGCGGCATTTCTATCTCAATTTAAAAATCATGAGAAGGGATCTCTGCTTTTCAAGGTTCAATTTTGGACCTTACGCAAATAACCACAACATCTTTCCCATAATGCGTACCCTTATTGAGAAACATGCAACATCTTTTCCCATGTTGTGTACTCTTACTGTAAAATAAGCAACGCCTTTTCCATGTTGCTTACTCTTACTATGAAACATGCAACACCTTTCCCATCTTGCGTACTCTTAATGCAAAACATGCAACACTTTTCCCATCTTGCGTACTTTTAGTACAAAACAAGCAACACCTTTCCCAACTCACGTACTCTTTCACTAAAATAAGCAACATTCTTCCCGTGTTGCGTACTTATTTCTCACAACAAGCAACACCTAATATTTAAATTATTTAATTTCATGTTAAAAAGAAGCAACATTTTTCCCAAGTCGCGTACCTACCTCGCTAACGAAATTAGTTACAAACGCCGTTATATCAAGTGATTTAAGATATTTAATAAAAATCAAACTATATATTACATAAAAATTCTTTCCCAAGTTGCGTACCTATTTTTCCGAAAAAGAAGCAACATCTTTCCCAAGTTGCGTACCTAAAGTTTATTTGAATACCTATAAAGTATTGATATTAAAGGATTTTCCTTTTCCACGATAAGTAGCATCATACAAAAAAAGAGCAACACTCCTTCCCAAGTCGCGTACCAAAAGTTTTTTTAAACTTTTTCCAAATCCCTTGTGGCTCTAAGTCTCATAAGGTGTTGCTTTTTTAAAAATTCTCTCTTAAAGGGCACATTTTTACAAAATCCGTTTTGATATAATCAAAATTGGAATATTTTATAGTCTTTTGGCATATATTTCTGAATTTGTAGAACGGAGGTGAAAAAGATGGGGAAATCATTTGTAATACGAAATCAACGTAGCTTAAATGGGGAAACCACCAATGCTGTGTTAGTCACACTAAAATCTTGGCAAAAGTTTGTGGAAACATTTGAGGAGAAGTACTACAGCTATAAAGATACATATTTAGAAGATATTCTGCAGCACATGACATACGAAGAACGTATTGCTGATGTAGAAGGTTTTGTCGAACAAGCTAAACCATCTTTTTCACGTCGTGCAATGTCTGCACTTGCAGAAAAAACAGGAAGAAAACATAAATTATACGGTATTACGAATGCTGATCTTGAAGTATTCTTGTACCTACATAAAAAATGCTATACAAATGGTGTCATTCCAAATGTAACAATACATATGATGTGGGAAGATTACAAGCAATATAAAGAAGAATTTGCTTATATACAACACTCTCAATTCTATATTGCATTAAAGAAATTAAGCTTACATAACATTATCTCCATTGAAAATGGAGTTGATGGCCGTTATACAATCAAACTCACTCATTTTATGAATGAGGAAACAGAAAAAGCAAATCCATACGTATATATTAGTCCTGTTGTATTTACAAAGGCTTTCTTTAAGCTATCTGTAGCAGCTAAGAAGCTATTCTTAGATATCGCAATGCAACAACATACAGAAACAACTTTAAAGCGCTCTTTGGACAAGCAGGACGAAAGAGGAAACAAGACTCACTTTGGCGGGATGTATCGTTTCTTACATAAAAAATATCCGCATCAAATCCGTGCGGTTATCGAAGAATTAACAACTGCATTACCATGTACGGGTAATCCCCTATTCAAAATTTGTAAAATGCAAAAAGGTGTAAAGCATACCAAACGATATACAACATTATATCTCTCTATCCATTCGGACTTCTTATGTACGAAAGAATCTGGAGAAGAACAACACAGGGATCCATTTACACCAAAAGCTACCTATGCTCGTAAAGCAAAATTCATCGAATCAGTTCTACAAGAAATGAATATCGGTGAACTGTCTTCAGACATGAATAAGTTCATTCATGTCTTAAAGCATACTTGTCATCGTCAAATTCGCAGTGTGATTCGTGGACTTCGTGACATGGTTGATCGAAAAGAAGGATATCCAACGAAAATTGTATATACATTGAAAAAATTATTGCATCAAACATCTCAATATCAAATTCTTGATACTGCGGCGAAAGAAGGCATCTACCCTCTTATTGCGCAACATGTACCAAAAGAGAGAAATAGTGACCGTGAACAAGCCGTCTTTAATTTTGGTCTACATTATTCCATGTACTCTCTTCGCAACATTAAGAAGATGTTTAAAAATGTGCATACACTACTGAAGCAGAAGTTTGCGGTACCAGTGACGGAAGAGTCTTATCACCGTAATTATCTAAAATACCAGGAAGAAACGTTATTTAGAAAATATGCATATGATCAGGGAGTGAATCTCCATGCATATATCGCTTTAGAAATTGAAATGCGTGAAAAATTAAAAGTTCGTGGCCATAAAGAACGCACGATTCCAAGTGATGTACGTGAATGGTTTATCGAGGCAATTGATAAGCTGCCACAAGAAAAACTTCGTGTTATTGAGCTACCAAAACAGTTTAATTTACTAGAGTTTATGCGTACATTCGAACGTTTAGTACGTGCTGGTGTAACAATAACAGCTCCAGATCAGGTGCTAACCGCAATGGAAATAAAATAATAGCAACGAGCTCTCTATTTTTGAAAAAATCGAAATTGGAGGGCTATTCGTGTTTGTTTCATTAACACCCCTTTTCTACTACTCTATTTATAAATACCAAATCAGAAGAACTTCATGTAAAATGGAGTCTTTTTTTATACATTTCTATACAAATCCTCTTCTACCTATAGAAGAATCTCCACACTACATATTGAATATTCTTCACGTGTAGTAAAACATCCGATTTTATATCTACAAAAAATCAGAAAGATATTTATAAAAATAGTGGATATGAGGACAAATATGATCAAATGTGAATAATATTTCCCCAATACCCTTGAAAATACTAGTGTCGTTGCATTTATCTAATAAAAATCATCAATAATAATGTGAGTTATGTGTAAATACTGAGTAATGTTAACAAATAGCTACATTATCTGAACAAATTGTGGATAATTGGACGCTAAACACTGCTCCATTTACCAAAATAAAGAAAATAAGCCCTATTTACATGGTTGAATAAATATAATGTGATTTGTATCATTTTCTTTCTGATTTCATGTAGAAAAATATAATTTTCTTTCTGCTTTTTTGTAGAATTGAAAGTCTAATAATCATTGAATCTACGAATACATTTTCTGCTATTTATGATTTTTTACGTTCTTACATCAAATTTCGCCTTGTGGGACTAAGTCATTTCACTATTTTTGATAACCTATAAAAGTCTTATCTTTATTTCTTTTTAATATATAAGATATATATTTATAATAGATTTTATTATTACTAGTATTATTGTTAATAAGATATCAGACCTAATTGAAAATATTTATTAATTCAGTTATAATAATGGTAATTAAACATATCATTACCCACATACAAAAGGACAAACCTACGTATCCCTACCAGGACGAGGTTTGTCCTTTTTTCATTTTATAATCAATTAATAATAGGAGGATTAAACATGGTCGTACTAAAGAATACAACTAATATAGCAATGAATGAATATAACGAAATTAGATTTTTTAAAGGGTTTTTTTGGGGATTATTATTTGTACTCCCTTTTTGGAGTATTATGATAGCCTTATTCATTTGGCTTTGTAAATAATAATCAACATATCAAAAATGCAAAGGGTTGTTTGTCCGTTTGCGTTTTTGATATGCCAGCAACCGTGCGTAGCAGAGGGCGGTAGCAGGTCTTTCACCTATTTTCTGTTATAATATACCCAAAGAAATTAGGTGATTATAATGAATGAGGCAATTAGCTTAGAAGAAACATTAGAAGCTTTTTCTGCTTATTTAACAGAAAAAGGTCGAAAACACTCTACGATCCAACGTTATTCATACGATATTAAGGATTTTCATAGATGGTTAGAAGTAAATGAGATACTTTCACATATCAAATCATGGCATGAACTATCTGGAGAAGATTATCAAACATATTTTTCGGAGTTAGAAAATAAGCGGAAATATTCGCAGAAAACAAGGCACAGAATATGGGTGGTTTTAAAGAAGTTACATGTATTTTTAGGAATAGTTAGCCCATTAAATGGTATTCACCTTTCCTTAATTCCGGATCAATCACTAAGTGATAGTGATTTTATTACTGAAGAGGAAGAAAGGCATTTAAAACAAATTGTACTATCATCAAAGGGGTTAACAGAAAGACAAGCAAAGTATCGCTTCTTAATTATGGATAGAAACGCTTGTATAATCAATTTAATAGTAAACTACGGTTTATCTTTACAAGAGCTTGTATCGCTAAATATGAGCCATATACAGTTTGCTAGAAATAGTTTAATTGTCCCAGGGGAAAATGGTATGACTAGATCTATCTCTTTAACGGGAGAGGATACAAAACAACTATATAAATATTATAAAACGATTCCGGAACCAGTAAGGCCTCGACAATATACAGATAATCCTTTGTTCATTGCATTTGATTTTAATAGGGGGACGTATCGATGGGTGTACGAAAATGATGCTCCAAAGGCTTTGTCTGAGGTTGCTGTACAAAAGATGATACGGCTGGAAGTTAAACGTGCTGGGATAAACAGGCGTATTTCTGCACAGCAGATGAGGAACACATTTATTCTCTGTCTTATTAAACAAGGAATAAATGAAGATGAATTGGTAAGTAGAATGGGATTCAAAACTAAGATATCCCTAAAAAGATTCTATCAGTATTTAGAAACAAAATTGTACATCCTAAACAGAATAATTAACATCTGAAAATGCAATTAAAGAAAGGAGATTAAGATGACAAAAGAAGTATTTCAAATAAGTCTTGATCCTACAATTCTTGAAATATTAAGAGATAAAGTAAATGAGCAACAAAACATAACCATAAATAAAAAAGATGGTGAACACCGGGCGTGGGATAAAATATGCGCTATTATGGATAGACTTGATGATACTGTTGATTATTTAAATGGACTTAAATTAAATACAGGTAAATATTCTAGAAGTGCATTTGATTTCTACGATTTTTTAAATAATGCATCTGTGGTTGTGGATTGTATAAAACAATTAGCAAAACTTTTTGATGTGCCGGATGAAAAAATAAAAACCTCATCAAATATTTTTAATCAACTAGGTAGAGACGAGCTAGGTACGGATGAAAGATATTTTGAATACATACGTTCTTTGTGCTCAGTTCATCCAGTAGAAACAAGTAGACACAAAAGGTATCAAGATAATAAATTTGAATGTAGTCCATTTGTAATGTGGAGTAATGAATTAACAAGTTACGATGATAATTGTGATATTTATGCGGTGGTTTATACAAATAAAGATGAGGATTCATTCAAAAGGGTTAAGATATATATTTCACAGATATTTGAATATGTAAGAACACGTGTAGAATTTGTTAAAGAAATAACGGATGAAATTGATCAATACCAAAAAGATATTATTGCTGGCTTTAAACAGAACACTATTAAACAAGAAAGCGAATTTAATACTTATATTGAGTATCTAAAAAATCTAGATAAAGAGCTTAATAATCGGTTTGGTTCAGAAAGAATTTATTCCTTTGATTACATTATTAAATTATTCGAACTAAAACTATCTAACCTTGAAAACCAACATAAAATGAATTTGTATCTGAACGCATTAAAATATGCAATAAATTTTGAACATAATAGTATGCAGAATATGAGTTATGAAGGATTCGAAAATAATGGATTAATATATGCTAAAGAAAACCTAGAAACCTCTCTATATATTGAATTACATTCACTTAATAGCAGAAGTGCCGAAAGAAGAAAATACAGCTATAACTTGGAGAAGATTTACTATTTATCTTATGATACAGGTTACAATGATAAAGAATGGGCGTATACACAGTTAAAAGGCGCACATACATTTCTAGAAAAGTATGTCACATTCCAAGGTGCCCAAAGTGACTTTGAGCATTATGCATTAGTTCAGATAGCATTATACTTTGATTGTCTAGAGAATAAATGCTTAATAAATAAGAATATACCTAACGAATTAAAATACCGAAGAAGCTTGTTATCTAATGAGGAGTGAAATGAGTTAGTCTCTTATAAATAAAATACCTTCCTTTTTAATAAAGGAAGGTATTTTTTATCTACATCAACTATTCCTTATCCTTCTTTTCGGATTTAATAATTATTTCATTAAAATGTTCTTCTTTATTCTCTTCTATGTATTTAATAAGCTCTTTAAATTCCATTATGATCGCCTCTTCCCGTTTACTTTTAGTAATTGTTCTAATTCGAAAATAGAAAACATCTCAATTTGCAGAAATCCTTTTAGAGCATTCCAAAATCCCTCAGACTCATGTAATGATACCTCAAGAATATTTTCCCACGTATCAATTCCAACCTCATTATATTGAGGATCGTCTCCATTGAGACATGTTATATCTATTATAAATGAAACTGGTTCTTGTATAGTATTTTGATGAACTTCAAGTGAAGGAACCCAATTAATCGGGGTATGTATGTGCATAAGATTATCTAAGCATTTTTTTAGTATGATATTGTCTCCTATACAATGTACTTCACCGGTCCTGGTATCCATAATGACTTTTTCATTCGCATGTACTTCTCTAATATGAGAAGGTACTTGTTCTGCATATTGTATATATATCCTCTGAAATCTTTTGATGGCTTCACTTGTAGATGTCGCATGAAGGAAGCTTATTTTGTGTGCAAAATTAATTTCCAATATGTATAGGCGCATAATGGATCATCCCCCTATATTCTCTCTATATTACTTGATATAATGTGTCCTCTTACTGTTGAAATAAAGAAAGTACCTATTGTAAAGGCACTCTCTTTAAATATATCTATTACTTATATTATGCTATCAGAAACGTCTCGTTAGCTAAATTTTTAAGTATTTTTGCAAATAGATGGTTTGTCTCCTCAGATAGTAGTTCCTCTGTTTCTAGTAATCTAGAAAGTCTATTTGTAAACTCTGCAGTATACAAAAGTTTCGTACTAGATTCTTCTTTTTCAAACAGTGGCTTGTCCTGCATAGCTTGAATTAAGAGTTGAATAAGCAGCTGTTTCTGTTGTTTCTCTGTCTTTCCATGGTACATGTCCATACCTAACCAAGTTCGTGCTACACGTTCTGCATCCCTTGCATTAGTTATGTCCATTCTAGATACAACAAAGGTTAGTTTATTCCATGTTAGTTTTGCAGAATCACTTGAATAATTTGAAGGGAAAAAGAAAAAACTACGCTGCGTAATTCTTTGTCTTTCATTTATCCAACGAAATAAATCTTGCTTCCCTAAATGAATATCTGTCTCCACAAAAAATACAGGGAATGGAGAAGTCGTCTTTTCTTCATTTATTGTACAATCGGGCTTGAACACAAGTTCACCAAGACATGCGTGATGTATTGGCTCCAATTCATCTCGATATACTCTAATCCCATCGGTGTCATACCAACCTTGTAATACTGCCTCAATTTCTTCTTCAGATATAAGACTCGTATTCATTTGTTGTTGTGTATAAAGTAGGTATTCTAAAAGAATTCTTCTACCTTCTACAGTAAGTCCTCCTGGTGCATAGTCTCCCATTTCTGTACGATCAAACATAATATAATTATTTTCAATACTATTATGAATGGAAAATAAGTCTGAATCACCTTTATTTTCATTTCTAAGGAGCGTTTGCAGACTACGTCTATTCATAACATTACGGTAGCGAATATCATTTCTAATGGACCGTAAGAAGCTTTTCCATGATTGTAGATAAGCATAGTCCGTATACCCCTCGCTTATTAGCTGGGTTAGCATTTTGTCCTCACCATTCATCATCAGGCACGTCCAGCATCCACTACGTGAATTTGCAGCTCCACAAGCATTTCCTTGCTGCTTTCCACCTGTTTTTATGCCGCATTCAAACATAGCCTGTCCATACTGTATACTCATTTCTTCCACATCTACACCAAAAGGCAGAATCCCTCTATCTAAAAGTAGCATCCAGACTTCATCACCAGTTAAAAATTTGACCGGATTAAAGCAGAGAATATTTTTCATGTCATTATGACGTGAAAATAAGGAATCATTACTTATCTCATGTTTTTGGATACTGTGTCTTCTTCGAGCGCTCTCTTCATTACGAACGGCGAGCATGAGCACACCATCATACGCATCAAAGCATTCTACTAGATTTGTAGTTTGAGATTCTATTAATATTTCTTTCATTTTTCGCTGCATAGGTTTTACTTTGAGCGAATCAGTGCACCATCTCAATCTACTATTACCACTTGGTGGAAGAACCCCTCTACCTATCACTTTATACCAATATGATTCTTTCATTGATGGTTGTACACTATGAACAACGAACGGAAGATTTTGTTTTTCTGCATTTTCTTGTATCTTTTGTAATGTACGTGAGATATATGCAGTCATAGCTGGTGTTTCTACCTCTACTTCTGAAGTTAGGATATGAATTGGTTTTGTACGCTCTTCTTTTGGCAGTTCTGCAATTGCATCCCAGAGTAATGTCAACATAGCAGAACTATCTTTTCCTCCGCTGTAACCTACAAAACAACAATTACGTGATAAATAGACTTTCTTCATTTCTTCTTTAATTTGTGTATAAATGTCTGTCATTATATTGTTAGCTCCTCTTTTTTAGATAGAAAAAGAGAGAGTCCTTTTGTATAGGCACTCTCTCTTATGTATATCCTCTATTTTAATCAATTACGATTTCATGTATATTCAGCTTATTTAGCGTTTCCTTATAAAAACTCATTACTTTTTGAGCATGTTGTATAGCCATTAATCCATCTTGAACAGTAAGTGCTTCAAAATACGGATAACGAATGTCTGTAGCATAACCATTCAGCTGCACGCACTGATCTAAAATCAATGAGAATTTCTCATCTAATTTGCGACACGATTTGTGCAGCATTAAAAGGTTATGAGTTTTAGGGACTGTTCTACCGTTTAGTGCAAGAAATCCTTTTAGAAGTTTCTCCACACATTGTTGACTATGATAGCAAATAATTGCGGTAGGGAAAGGTTTCATGTGAGTTAAGTAACTAGCAGAATCTAAATCAGATTTTGCGATAAATACCCACTCTTTTAGATCCTCAGTATTTTTCATATAGGATCTTCCCATCTTGTGCAATTTTATGCTCCATGGTTACATTGCGGTTAGCACGTTCTTGAAACTCTTCAGGTCCATACACTAAAATATCAACTGGTGTTTCCATTACATCGTAAATACCCCAATTGATACGATTAATGACTTCCCTTTTTCTTGCTCCTACACCTTCCACAACAATACAAAGATCAAAATCACTGTCTTCATTTGGTGTGCCATAGGCATGAGAGCCAAAAAGGATGATTTTTTGGACAGAAGACACGGTTTCACGAATTTTTTGTACTAATAGGTCCAGTTCCCGTTGTACTTCTTCGTTAATCCGAATCACCTCTTGGATAATTGAATTATATTGACGTTTGATTACATTATACATGCGTTTCTCTCCTCCTAGCTATTACATCTTTATTTTTATACTTCTCTCTTGTTTTCCAACGTTCTGTAATGCTTGATAACATTCGTATACCTGTTTGAAATCTTGTAAGAATCCATCATCAGAGATACTATGAAATCCTTTGAAGTTCTTTCTACACCAATATAAGAGGCTAGATTCGTCCTTAGCTAAAAAAGAATCCGGATTGAAATGAATCAAAGCCTCTGCTAAACAAGCCAGAAGCAATGGTATTATTTCGGAATCATGCTTTGATAAATCCAGTACAGATACAACGGTATACTGTTTATATTGGTAGTATTGTAGAACACCATTACACATGTTTGTCGGTGCTAATGTACGTTGTAATTGGGTGGAATCTAATTGATACACTCTCATTTTGTCCCCTCCTATATCACTACTCCTCAATCGGTGCAGCTTTCATAAAAGCCTTTTGAGCTTGGAAGATGATATAGTGATTCGATACGGTACCTTCATCAAAGAGTTCGTTGACGAATTGTGCAACAGTCATGGCAGCGAACTTATTTGTAATTACGCGCTGTGGTTCTGAAGCAGCTAATTCGGAACAACTTAATTGACTTGGAGCCGTTTCCTTTTTCGTAAAAGCATCTGGAAATAAGTCTCCAAGCGGAGAAAGAATAATTTCGCCATTCAGTTTAATCCCACATACTGCTTGACCGTTATAACCACTACTTTTATAATCCGCTATTTGTTGAGATGTCCAATGTCTTTTATCTACTTCTCTCCAATTATCAGGAACGGTTACAGCTGTATTCCCTACATCGATGTAAATAAGATTATCCGATTGATGGAAGAATTGATGAAAGACCTCACGAGAAAACATATTATCTACTGCTCCAATCACAATTGGCAGATACAAAAAGTCGTCTTTATGTTGTTTTTTTAATAAATCGTATTTATTACCAAACAACTGCTGCATTGTTTCTATGTCTTCTATGTACTGTGACGTATAGGAAGAGATAGGAACGTTATAGCCAGCTTTATATCGACGAGCCAGTACCTCCGCTTTGTATTTACCAACATCAGGTCGAATAAAGAGTTGATTTCCAAGGTTCTTGGTTTCAATTATGTCTGGATCTGCAACTACAATTTCTCCATCTAATTGGAAAATACTCATCATTTGAGCAATATGTTGTAAAATTAAGCCTCCGTTTCCTCCAGCACCTACTAATACAATATGCGGTACAATCTTCTTTCCTTCTGCAATATCAATAACAATACTCATTTTATATCCCCCTAATTTTCTTTTGATTGTGTATTCTCTAAATTTCGTAGAAATGGAATTGATAAATTTGTAATCCTATGCACGGTATACAAGTCAAATGAATGCATCAATAGTATCGATGCAGCATGAACGACTCCTTTCTCTTGCACAATGGATACAGCATATTGAAGTAAATTCACCTGCTCAATAAGTGTATGTACATATACTTGATGCGCGTTTAAATCAATATGGGTATCTTTCCCCTGTCCTTCTAATGCTTCATATATGTGATTCATCTCTAACTTGCACATAAATTGAAATAGCTCATAGTCATGATGTGTTTCCTCTACTACTCGTTCACTCTTTGTAAGAAGTAACATGAAATGTTTTATCTTTGTAAACATCGATACGTGAATTGTTTTTAATGTTGTCATAATAAAAGAAGGAGACATGAAAATATGTCTCCTTTACGCCCCCCTGTGTATTTATTTTAAAAGTGTAATCCCGCTTAAATCGTAATTTTGGCTTATCCCTTTCGTTGCATATTCTCCTGCAAATATAAAGTTAGGGTTAATAGAATGAAATTCCCCATCGATACAAGTGCGTACACGCAGTTCAGGGAAAACATCCTCTATTCTGCCGATTATTGCATAAAGAATAGGAGCCCGTTCACTTTGATCATCTAAATCACTTGGTTCAGCAGGAAAACGATGATGACTGTGTATCTCCATTACTTTCATAGCGATAGACTGCATCTCTATATTCGTTTCTGGAATTACAATTTCAGTTGCTACCTGCTGTGGTGGAAAATCCATAAAATAACCACGCTCTTTATTGAAATAGATATCAGCATGCAATTCGCAATCACATTTACGAGAAATGGACTGTGCAATAATAATAAAGTCCATTAATAGAGTCCTCGGAATAAAATCCCCAGGTAAAAAGTGATCACGCCAAGTACTTAGAAAAGAAAAAGGACAATCTGAAATGGATTGTCCCTCTACAGTACTTGCTCCTTTTGCGCCGACAGTTAAAATCGGAATTAGTGCATTTGTATCTTCGTGATGTTTAATGACTGTTAAGTCTTTAACGAACGAAGGATAACGTTGCTCTAATTTCACGCGAATGTCCTCTGCCTCTATTTTTCTTACATCTGTGGAATCTCCATTTTGAACAGCAATTCCATGTGTGATTTCCTCTTCTGTAAACCAATCTACTAACGGTATATCTCCAAATACTACGTGACGAACAACCGTTGTTGTATTGATTTTTTCTAGACAATCTGTAGCTTTTGAAGCCTTAGGTTTCTTACTCGTTTTTGTCTTATTCTTTGCTTGTTCCTTTTTTTCTTCTTTTTTAACAGTGGCTTGCTCTGAAGCAGTTTTTTTCACTGGTACTGTTGTTTCCTCTACTTGTTTTTCCATATCAAAAAAATCGAATAAGTTTGTCATAATAAAAAATCCTCCTAGTATGTTTGCTTATATATAGTCCTGCTATTTTCAGAAATTGGATTTACCTAATTACTGTCTACCAGTAACTTATTTTCCATTAAAGTTAATGGCCAAAGCGGTAAATCATTGACTCTTTTGCCATCTGAATTTTGTGTAATACCCTTCTCGTTTAAAAACTCAATAATTCGTTGTCTTTCTCTCTCAATTCTCAATCGTGTTTCATAATCTAAATACACCGTATTTCCTCCTTAGCATGTTGGATCTAATGTTTATAACCTAAACTCCAACAAAATTATTATTCTTAATAAGTACTCCCCAACTTCTAATAACCAATCACTCTAAAGAGCGCTAATTAAAAAGTCATTTCCGATTCTATTAAAATAGAATCATCAAAACTTTGGTTTTCAAATCGTTTAAATAACTCTCCTACTGGTTCCGTATGAGTGTTTGTAAGGTCATGGTTGAATGAACTTGCAAAGAATAAAACATGAAATGTTTCTAAATCTTTTAAAGTCCGGAATTTAGGAATCATAACTCTACCCGTACATACAGATCCACTAGCATGAACATTAGAATAAGGAAATTGGTATAACTTCATTCCTTCTTCTAACTCCATGTCTTCTTTTACAGCAAAGACAGAGATATTTGTAACTCGTTTTTGATACACCGTATAACGGAATAATAGACGTGGAAAGCCTACTTGTTGAAACGGTCGTTCAAAAAATTGAATATCCCACTGAGCCTTTGGTACTTCAATCCAAACAGCTTGTTTATCACCACTCTTAGATAACACCTCGTGTTTTACACACCCTTTTGGGAGTACACCACTAGAGTAATGGGTATTATCTTGGGTACCTTGCTCCATCACTTCTTTTAAAGCTAAATAAAAGTCCTTAAAAGTAACGGCAGTTTCACCACGCGATAATTCATTGTTAAATTGTTGAATGGTTACAATTCCTTTTGGCTCTAAAGCATCAAATATTGCTACTGTCTTCATGTGTTGGTTCCCCCTGCGTATAGATTGTTTCCAATAAATCTAGTAACATCTCAAATTTATATGGTCCGTATAATGGTTCCTCGCCATAATAGAGATAAAGAGATTCTTCATCAATTTGGTAAGAATACTTTACTGGATAACAATCTATTAATTTAGAAATTTTTTCTTTATGTTTTGGTGATATGCCTTCTATTGTTTCAGCTATAGCACCCCATGTGTCCTCTGCTACTTTCTGTACTTCCTTTAATGGTATGTCGAATAGTGTAGAGAGCGTTTTATACTCTTCTTCTTCAATAGGAAAAGCTTCTAAGCCCATCTCTTCGATCATGTCCGTCCCTAATTCCACAAATCCTTCTTCATGGTCTAATTCATAAATATTCTCTTGCTCTAAGTACACGGGAGAATACTGTGTTACATTAATCGAAAGCGAATGCATTCTTTTAAAGTAATGTAAGTAATGAAATTGACACGGATAAAAGCAAGATAGATTTATGTGTAACAGGTTCATAGAAAGTAAGAAGATAACAATCGTATCTGTGGATTCTACGTCCTCCCAACTTAATGTTTGATTTGCATCTAAAAAGTCCACACAAGTTAGGATTTTACCGATTGCCTCATGAGAGATTTTGTTGAAATCTATCTCTATATCTTTAGAAAGGCTTTCTAATATATATATTTCCTCTTGGTATCTTTGTTTAATTTGTTCCAGATTTACGATGCTATAAGTTTTATTTAACTTAATCCATAGCAAATAGTACGGAACTGACATATGCGTTTCCAAACCAAATAATTTTCGCACTACAATATCACCTCTAAAGGGTTCTTTATTTATACATTCCTCTTACTAACCATTTGAATTTCTTCAAAGATACAAAGTATCATTTCAATTCGTTTGATTGCTGGAAAGTATGTATCATCGTCATAGAAAAGGAAAAGTTTCTCCTCATCAGCTTGATAAAGCATACGAATATCAAAACGACTTTGGATAGAATGAAAAAAACTTTGATCCGTTATCTTGATATTGGAAAATATCTCACCAATGGTACTCCATGAATTCTTGACAATGTCGTTTAATTCATCCATGGAAATATGAAATAGATTCGAATATTTGATAAGGTCATTCTTATCGTCGTTATCTACTTCTTCGTGACGTAATTTCATATCCTGAATTAAGTCATCACCCCAGCTTTTAAATGAATCCTCACAATCGTGTTCTTCGAAATTATCTCGTTCTAAATATGTTGGAAAATAATCAGATACGGGAATTCCTAGTCTATATTTACGCATAAAAAGTTCTAAAATATATAGTTGCGATGAATAGAAGCAAGAAAGGTCAATATCTAATGAATTTTGCACAATCATAATAATTTCTAGTAGTAATTGTGAATCAATTAATTCATTTGAAAAATTTGAGTCTTCTTCTAAATAGGAGACAGCAGCCATTACATGATGAATGGAGCGTTCTGAAATTTTACTGAAGTCTATTTTTCTATAGTTCTCTAAGCAATCTAATATGTAAATTTCTTCATGATGTTTCTTATCTGCAAGTAATTCATGCAGTAAGTGATCATTTTTTTGTATTTTTAACGAAAGTAGATACTTTCTTACTTTCTGCTGATTGTATGTAAATAATAATTTCATACCTGGTTCCCCTTCGTCTTTTCTCGGATCATTGCCGCAAGACGGATTATAATTTCATAATAAGAAAGTACCCATTCATCAAATGAGTACTGTTCATAACCATCCTCTAGAAATTCAATCAAAATATGACTGGGATACGCTTCACTTTGATAGGTGTTAAACGAAAATTCATGGAACACGAATTGAAAATCGGATTGTGTTATATGTTTCGATCCTATACATAGATAGTAACCAGCTGTGTCGAAGTAACATCCTTCCGCAGCCATAGAACTAATATCCGAAGCGAAATTTGAATACATGTCTTCTGAGCTAAATAACGTCCCATCTAACAGGTCTTCTTCAGTTCCGAAGGCAAAGTGACAAAATATACGTGTTTGCTCGTTAAAACGCGCAAGCGACTCGAATAATAGTTCACTTGTTATATGCAACCTGTCCCTGTGAAAATCATTGATATTGATTAAGAATGGGATGTTATATTTGCGAATTAATTTTTGTATGCGTAGCATCCGAATGTATACTTTCATCTCATTTCCCTGATTAAATAAATATCTCATCTTCTAACCCCTGCTTTTCTACATCTTCTAGTTGTTCAGCGAAAAGATGTAAATGTAGCATTTCCTTTAATACACAATCTGGGCCACTTATCCGAAATGAATTACCACTATAAAACGTGACATAATGTCGTAGCTGCTCAAATTGCTTTTCAAATTCATCTATATGTTCTAATGGTATGTTTTCTAAATCAGGAATTTCGTTCGCAATAAATCCATTTATAATCGATTCAAAAGATTGACGAAGTTCTTGATTATTATGAAGGACTTCTTTTGACTGTAATAAGTCAAAGAAGTCACTGTTATTCATACTCATTTTGCTTCCCCCTTACACACGAACCGGTAGAATTAACTGCAGATTAGAGTGAGTTGTATCCTCTGCTCCCACTACCACGATAGGTCTCTGATTACTAATCATTTTTATCGCGATTGTTTCAGAAGATATCGTTTGTAATGCTTGCAGCAGATATTCCACATTACAAGCAAATGTAAATGCCTCTACTTGATTACATGGAATTTCTACACTTGCAGTACCTACTTGAGAATTTTGTGGTTTAAGGTGAATGCTTTCCTTTCCTTCTGACGCAAGCACGATTAGTGAAGAAAAGGCAGAAAGCTGTTCCAACGTGTTTTTAAATTCTTCACGTGATAGTTGTATTTCACTTTTGAACTGGTCGGGTACCATACGTGCCGTATCAGGATATGTACCAGCTAGTAATCTAGACTGATAGATAATACTTTCGCCACGTATTAACAGCTGTGTATCACTAATGAGCTTTAAATGTAAATTTGTTTCACGATTAAAGAGCTTAAGAGCTGTTTTAAGAGACTTAATTGGTAACACGACTTCACCATCTTTTGCGATAGTGATCTTTGTACAATCAAAATGTAAACGGGCCAAACGGTGAGCATCAGTTGCTGTACTAAAGAACTTATCATCTACTGATTTTAAGTTCACACCGGTTAGGATCTTACGTGTATCCATTGCAGGAATAGCATGTAATGTTCCATTGGCCATTGATACAAATTGTTCTTGCGAAAGTGAAATCCAGTCTTCCCCTGCTTCAATTTTGATTTCAGGATATTCTTCATGATCCATGGTACAAAAGCTAAACTGTTTCTTCATACTTTCTACAATTTTCAGCTCGTTGTTTTTATGTTCTAAACCAATGAATTCACTCTTGAATTTCTTAATCGTTTTAAGGACCGGAGCAGCTGAAAAAAGCACTTTCCCCGGTTCAGTACAATCCCCACTGTTTACATTAAAGCGAGTTACTAATGTCACTGTTTCTGTACCGTCTGAACCCATTAGAATCATTCCCTGTTGGTTACAATCTAATAAAACACCTTGTAATGCTGGCATTGGGTTTTTAACGTTTACAGTAGCACTAGCTTTCTCTAATTTTTCAATAAATAAAGTACGGTTAATAGTAAATTTCATAATGTTTCCCTCCAAAAATGTAATAAAAAAAGAACAGACCTCATATCCTGTTCATTCGTTTCCCTGCTATAAAACAAAGCTTTACGCGCTTTGTTGTTTTTTTAACTGTTCTATAAGTTGATGAATGGATTCTGCATGATTATGAAGTAACCATTCTCTAAAAGACGTGATATCGCCAGGTATATAGGTAGATAACCAGCGATTAAGCTGTTCCTCATTCCCATGACTAATATCTATCGCCTCATGAACCAACCGTAAACGAGTTATAATGTCCTCTAATCCACCAGTCGTTGTATCCTCGAATGTTTTTGCTTGTGCATTATGATTATAATTATAAGCACGCAGAATATCCTTAGATGTGATTCCTAATGGTTTGGCTAGCTTTTGCATTTCTTGAATTAAAAATTCTAGGTTTGCTTGGCTGTTTGATTGTTCCTTCTGTGAACTTCCTTGTTTATTCTTTAGTTGTAGCATAGTAGGCGGTGTGAAATAATATCCTTTCTTTTGATAAGAAACATAGATACTATTTGGACCATTACTACGTGTAGTAAGTTCTACTTTACAAGGTTTTATATTGTAGATATATCTTCCTACACCCCAAAGTACAGCAGCTCTTTTTAAACTATTCGAAAAGCCGCCTTTTACAGAACTGTAGTCAGACTCTTCACTTCCATCCTCTTTTGATATCCAGCGTTCATTCAAAAACACTGAGATGGTACACTTCGTTGCGTTCTCACCCCATTTTTCATAAGACACTTGCCATTTATCGATACCAAAGACTTCATCAAATCGGTCCTGAATGGCGCGAGCGTCAACAAATGGAGCTACATACGCGAAAAAACGCCCTTGGCTTTCGAATGCATGTGTAATTTTCCATCCTAATTGTTCGAATGGAAATTCGGCTTGTAAACTTTCCATTATATTCGTCATAATAATCCTCCTGTATTAATTGTTATTTCGAATCTGGGTGTATCCACTCTTTCTTTCGAAATTCATCAATCATTTCACATATAATTCCTCTGTTTTCATGAAGCAGCCACTCTTCATAGGAAGTAATATTTTTTCCTGATAGAATGGATAAGCGCTGATTCAACTCTTCTTTACTTGCATGACTGATATTCCTGGCTGCATAAATGAGACTTAAGCTTACTTTCAAATCTCTTAAATCAGAAATGGTAATATCCTTAAATGTCGTAGCTTTCGTATTGAAATTTTGATTGTGCGCTTGCAGCATTGCAACAGAACTGATCCATAATGGATTAGCTTGTTCTTTAATTTCGTCAATGATGCCATGTAAATGAGTATTGTTTTGTAAATATCCTTGTGATTTTTCCATGATTATTTTCATGATGTTCCCCCTAAGTAATAACATAATCGCCTACAGTGCTGGTTTTAAAATAAATCCAAACTTGGAGACAACACAAAAAGGGCTTCTTCAAGTCGATTAATAATGTGTATAGCAAAATAAGCTATATATACACTAATCGGCTCAAAGAAGCCCTTTCAAAAATGAAACAAGACGCAACTTGCTTCTACAACTCAACCACAACACAAAAAGGTGTGGGAATAAACGGAATCAATTAAACAATAAATATATCTGTATATTATACTATCTTTATTTTGAATGCAAGTAAAAAAGAGTGAAACGACCGTAACACTCTTTCATCGATAGTACATCATTTACTCCAAAACTCATTATAATACCATGCTCTATAAGAAATATGTTCTGATACATCCATTACCTTCATACGTCTTCTATGATTTTTAGGATGAACAGGTATACTATATATCTTCGCATCGTCTGGTTTTGTCATATCTTCCATTTCAATTTTTACAACTTTTAGATGGTACGGCATATGACCATTGCTAAAAACATCCCCTACACAAATTGTCCAAAGACTCGTTTCAATTTCAGTTACAACATTCATTATATATGCTCCTCTGCAGATTAATGAAAAAGACATTGAACAAATTCGTCCAATGTCTTTTTCCCTCTTATATATTCTTTAACTCAAAGTACAATTTTCCAGGTTTTCCATACATGTTAATTTCATTTTGATATACGACAGCTAATTGCTGAGACATCTCAATGCTTTCCATATAGGATAATGAAGCAGCTGCTTCTATTTTTTCTTTAATTTCATTAGGAATAAATGCGTAAGATAAGCTATCCATTTTACTTCCTAATTTAGTATCTGTAGCAGCCTCATAATAAATTTCGGTAATTAAGACCTCATTATCATCTGGATCATACATATATCCTCGGTTAACTGTAATCATATTGTAGTACTCCTCTCAGATTTACGTTCTCTAATTCCTTGTGCTTTTAGCATTGCAACAAGTACATTACGTATATATAAATCCCATATTTTACTTTAGTTGAATTCCATTCTTTCTCTACTGTACTATGTCCCTTTTATGAATTGTTCTTAAAAACGGAGAGTTCAAAAATTTTTAACAAAAGTAGGATATGATAAAGTCCTGGTTTTGGTTATAATTTCTTTCCTCTTCTAATATAAGAAATTCTCTAAATTCGATGTTTTACAGTGTAATGACGTAGATCCATGAGCCTTTTTCAAACCTGAATGTATCAAGATCTTTATCTATACGGTAGAAAACATTCGATGTATGCTCTGAAACTACTGCAAAATACATATACACTGTCCCTTTACCTAAATACTCAATTCCCTCAATTGATAAAGAGAACATATCCCTCATAAGTTGTTTACAATATGAAATCTCTTTTAATTCTTTTTCAACATCCATAATATACACCTACTCTATTGAATTTGTGGTAGTAAATTTGCAATAACGCATGGAAAATCTCCATTTTTTTGGCTATGGTAAATTTCTTCTACGGTTTTATAGATTGCTATATGTCCATAATCTACCTTTACTCGCTCTCGCAAACCTAATCGTTGAATATTAACATTCTCCACTTCACCATAATCACTTTGCGCTTCCATAAAATAAAACCCTACTGCTTCATAAGGACTGTTGGCTGCAATAATTTTTATAGCAAGTTTTGATCCATAACTAACCTCATAAAATTTCATTTGTATTTCCCCCTTCGATATAGAAAAAAGCACCTTAAAATTGTGCTTTAATCACTCATATTGTTTGATTAGCCTAAATGGTCTAATACAAGGATTTCCTAACTTAAAGACAATACAAAAAGGGCTTCTTTAAGTCGATTAAAAATGTGTATAGCAAAATAAGCTATATACAATAATCGGCTCAAAGAAGCCCTTTCATAAATGAAACAAGACGCAACTTGCTTCTACAACTCAACCACAACACAAAAAGGTGTGGGAATAAACGGAATCAATTAAACAATAAATATACGTTTATATTAATCTATTTTTATATAATATTCAATTGTTTTTAATAGAACGAAGATAAGAAGGGATTTTATATGTATCCTATAATAATATCCCTGTTTCTTCTGCTATAAATCCCCTCTTATTTTCAGTTCTTGGTGTTACTTCATGTACTGCATTTCAAAATATAGTTTTTCTGGCTTTTGATTTTGGTCTAAATAACAAAGTATTTCCTTCATGTTTTCTTTTTCAACTTCAACACTTTCCATGTAGGACATACTTTCGTTTTCTTGGACCTTTTGAAAAATAGCAGTAGGTAGTTTAACCGCATCAAACACCCCCATTTTACTTCCTAGCTTTTGTTCTGATGTAGCATCGTAGAAAATTTCATTAACAATTACCTCATTATCATCTGGATCGTACATAAATCCTCTTTGTATACGTAGCAATGTATTACTCCTTTCTAATATATTCTCTCCCTAAAAATAATCATATTTATATATAGCGTTATTAATGAAAGAGCTATCAAACAATATTATTTCGTAAAATCCGTACTTTGTATAGGGGTAGATACATGATAATTAATTTTCACACGTTATTTTTGAATATTTCGTACTTTTTTCAGAACACAAACAAGCCACCCTTTAAAAGAAAGCAATAGCTTGCAAGGGTGGCTTAGTTTGTGGTGAATAGCTTCGTATTTAATTGTTTGATTTCCCCTTCTGCAAGAGGCTGATAAAAAGCATGTTGTAATCCTTGTGAATGTAAGGTTTCTCCTATACAAAGCAATACTTTACCATGGATTAAATCAAGTAGTATTTCATTATTAATTTGTTTTGCCTGTTTTTCAGTAGAAACATAAATAACTAAGATTGTAGGATTATTCCCTAAGTCTTGCATAATAACATCTTTCCCTGACTCTACAAAAGCCTTCCATCTAGCGATAATTCGCTTTAATCGTTCCTTTGTATCTGATAATAAGGTGGAGTATACAACAAAATTAAATTTACGGTCTTCTCCACCGCTTACTACAAAACTTAAAGGGGGGGTAGAAACCCCTTTACTTATAGATGGATGCATAATATGCCCCATAAAGGACGGAGCATAACGCAGGTGACAGAGTAAGTCTATATCATGCCAATAACGTAAGTGAACGTATTTGCCGTGATTATCAAGGCGCTCCGGAGCAAAGTAAAACATATTTCCTTGCCAGTACTTTAAGATCTTAAACCCATTATCGGATAACGTATATGCCTCCTCAAGAATTTCCATATCAAAAATCTCTACTTGCCATTTTTCAATGAGACGATAGTAAAGTAGTACTTGAAGTGCATCATTAATTCTCTTACGCGAAAACTTATCCTTGAATAGATATAATAAATGATTAAAACGAACAGATGTATGAATACCAATAAAAGTTAGTATTACCTGCTGTTCTTCTGTTAAACGCTGCTTAAACGTAACTAATTCGTCATAGGAATGGAATACATAGGTTTTATCCAGACTATGTATTCGATATACCTGAAGTCCTTGTGCATCCTCACTTGTTAAATGTGGAATTGAAGGGAAATATGAAGACATTTGATTCTCTATTGTACGCATAGTCATTCATTAAAATTGGTAAATTGGCGAATTAGATTTTTTACTTTGTCCCTGCGGATAATTCAAGATACGTACAGTTCCTTTTCTATTTTTCGGATCAATGTTAAGCAGCTCGCATGTAACAATGGTTTGGTTAGTTGCATCGTGTTCAGTTGGATTGGCAAGATTGCGGCTTTTTAATCCTTTGAATTGAATACCTGGTGCAACTTCTACAAAGATACCAGCAATCGCATCAACACCTACAATTTTACCTACGAAACGGTCACGTCGTTTTTTTAGCTCTAGTAGTTTTTCAATTGGATCTGTTTCTAGTTTCTTTTTATTCCCTCTAAATTCATATCGACCGTTCTTTTCTACTACTTTATCGATAATAAGCTCTACAACATCACCTATAATAATATCCTCAGGACGAACAAATGAATATGACCAATGTGAGTACCTTACGCCTATAGTTACACCATGGACTTCAACCAGGACGGTTTGTGCAGTTGGAATATGACCTGAAACTGTTCCTGTGTATACTTTATTCCCACCTTGTGAGGTTACTTCATCATATAATCTTTTTTGTAATGCGAGCTCTCCTGCTGTGATTGATACAACGGCAAAATTCCCTTCCTCTGTCTTTTGGAAATGCTCAATGATAACAGGTTTAGTTCTACCAACTAGCCATTGAGGATTTTTAGGAATTGTTATCCCTGCCTCTGTAATTGGGCAGTATGCAGTTGTATGGGTACCAATTTGCATCGTAAGTACGGGTATGCGTTCTGATTTACCATTTTTAGTTGGGAACAACTTTTCAGAGACGACTGTAATTAAGCCTTTACCTATAATACGTTCGCGTTTCATACGAGCTAACTCTTCTAATTCATGCTCACGTACTCGCTCAAATTGAGTAAAATTTGTTTCTACTTGTGTGTCTCCTACTGTGATTTCTTGTTCAAAAGCCATCCCTAGTTCTTTTCCAACGTGTGTTGTTTCTTTCTCTACTGTCATCCTATTTTTCCTCCTAGAACGTAAAAAAGGACACACCTGTACCGTTGGAATGGTACGTAAGGTGTGTCCTTCACGTAAGTTATAGTTTATTTATATAGTTATTAATTAAAATATAATGGTATTCGGAAATTTATGCAAGTGTTATTTGGTTCAACTTCAAATGTTTTCTGGCAAATCTCTAATTAATTTCAAAGTATCGTTCTAATTGAAAGGAAATATTAATCAAATATATCGTTTAAATCCTTGCTCATCACGTTAGATGTCTTCTTCTTAGGTTGTTCATTTCTATATGGCAGTGGCTGCGTATCACTATACTTATTTTTCTGTTGAGTTTTTAGAAGTTCTTGACGTTCTTTATAGGTCATAGGGCTATACTCTCGTTGCTCTTCATTATTTTTAGGATTCCCTAGCCTATTTTTTTCTAAGTTTTTATAGACAGTAGTACTAATTGATTCATAAACTTTTGCTACATCTGCTTCAAGTTTATTTTCTTCAGTAAGGACTGCTGTTTCTATTACTGGTGTTGGATCTTCCTCTATATTTATTTCTGATTCCTTCTCTATTGCAATTGTAGTTACTTCTTCTTGTGAATCTTCTTGGAATGGTTCGGTTCTAACTGAAAGCTCCATCTCAATTGAAGCATCTGAGTTCCAATCTTGTTCCAATATAGAAATGGATAAATCCTTGTTAAGCTCTGCTACATCCATATGTATTTCATGATAATCTTCTATATCGGCAGAATTCATTTTAATTACTTCCTCTATTGTTTCTTCTGTTACTGTATCTTGTATTGCAGGTGTCACAAATTCCAACTTTTGTTCTGTCTCTATATCCTGCAAGACTCCATTACGTTGTAAAGCATCTAGTACGCGTGCTGCACGTGTATAACCTATATTAAATTTATCTTGCAGTGCAGATATGGAGGCAGTCCTGGATTCCTTCACAAAAGCTACCACATCATCATACAGGACATCTTTAAAGAAGCTTGTCTCCTCTTGCGCGGCTTCCTTGTCTTCGCTTGGCATGGCTGATTCTTGCTGAATACTCTCACCGGTATTTGTTTCGAATAATACGGGAGAGTTTATATCAGACTTCTCAATCGGTAATGGAACACGACTATCTTTTGAAATTAGAACTTTACGAGGTTCTTTTCCTGTATAGGAACTTACAACTAGATTTTGTTCTAACTTTTCAATTAATCGTGTTGTCTTCATATAGCCAATCCTAAATTTTCTTTGCAGAAGGGATGGCGAGACTTGCTGTGCTTCAATTACGAAGTTTTTAATCTCTTCATATAGAGCAGCTTCATTTTCAGCTTCCTCTTCCTCATTGTGGTTTGTCTGTTGTTCACTAGCAATGGATGTATTTGATACAGCTATATCTTCGACTAATTTTGTTTCATGTTCAGATTTATGATCCTTATAATCATTTAATGATACAATGTGTTGTTGCTCACTGTCTGTTTCTAGGGAATTGTTCTGCTCCATCGTATCATTCTGTATAGGTGGTAGTGGTTCTATTTTCTCCATATTCTTTGCATCTACGTGCTTCATTGGATTTGCTTTATTAATAGAATCCTTGATTAGAAGGAGACGCTCATTTTCCCAATATTGCCCTAGTCTTTCGTCTACTTGAATAATCGCTCTAGCAAACTCTTCTTTAGGTACAAAGTTACTTGTGATTTGTTGTACGGGCTGCACATGATTATCTTGTACGATACGAGCAGCGCAAATAAATGCACCTTGTGCCATAATATCCCCTGGCGACATAACCACTTCTTTTGTTTTTTGATAGGTTGATCCTAAACGACTAACGGGATTCTCTTGCATAGGAGAAATACCTTGTTCGGATTGAGATTCTTTAAATTCCTCTTTTTCGCCAAACATGTCAGAGAAAATCTTTGCATCATATGGTGTTACATCCCCAAATATCATTTTGTTACGGAATGAACCCAGCAAGGTAAACATGTACTGCTCTGTGAAATCTAGAGCTAATTGAGATAGAGTTTGACTTGCAATTGTCAGGATTACTTTATATTTACGAGATTGTGCAGGGAATTCTTTAAATGGGCGTACAACGTAATCTGGGAATTCATCGACAATTATATGGTGGTATGGTGAAACGTTTGGTTCTCTGCGGAATACAGCATTCTGCATACTAAGTAAGATAAATTTTCCCAATACGTTAGAAAGGTCGGCTAATTCCCCTTTTGCCGTATTCACTAGTAAAATACCACCTTGTTCTAGGTGGACATCGAAATCAAAATCGGATTTCCCAAATAAAACACGTCGTATGAGTACGTTTGAAGCAAGGTCTTTTAAGATGTTACGTAATCCTTTTACATATTCTTCTTCTCTATCATAATGCATGGGGTGTCCGCGGTATTTTCCTTTTTTATAAACCGCTGGTTCACCTTGAGAATCTGTTTTTTCTCGAATGGTATTATCAAACCACTCATCTATCCCTTTTATAATTTTATATTCGTTGTTCTGGTCCCGCGAAGCAGCTCCACCTTGAACAAAATCATATAACTTTTCCACCTGTACTTTTAACAGTTTATGCATACGATGGACACGTTCTACATCATCATACATTTCGATCAAGTCGTCGAAGGTTACATCTTTTTGTGGGTTATGCATTTTTAATAAATAGATATGCTGTTTAAGATGGTTACGTTGTGCTTGCTCAAAGAATGCATTGTTTGATTCAGATAAACCTTGAATAACCATCGCGAACACTTCTGCTACCTTATCAACTGGCCCACGCAGAATGTTTATGTTTTTTGTATCTGGATTAGTTGGATCAATATAGTAAACAGAGCTTTCAGGAATTTTGTGTGCTTGAACTAATTTGTATACTTTCTGACATAAATCATTACTAGGTTCAATTACAGTAACGCCATTTAAAAAGGTCCCTTTTACTTCTTCCGTATCATAATCATTTTTTTTATAAGCATTTTCGAACTTATTAATGAAACGTACCATCCAGTGTAAATCTTGATTAATCATTGGAATAATTAAACTAGATGTTTTACCAGAGCCAATCGGACCAATAATGATTCCGTTTAGTGTTCGATCTTTCCCTTTAATACGAACCATTTCTTTATGCTCAATATGAGGACCAATTTCTACATCAGGATATATTTGTTGTTCTTGACTATTAAACCATTTTTGTAACTTGTGGTTTTTGTATTCATATTTTTGTACCCATTTTAAAATTTCTTCTCGGTAACGAACAATATGCCCGCTATACCAAAGGGTAAACAAAATCATAAATACAGTCGGTAAAAACACAAATATCATGGTTAATGTGTGGAAATTCCCCGTTAATACATGTCCTACTGCCTCATATTCACCAAAATTAACATGCGTTGCTTTATCCGTGAGATAAGGGATAACTTTTGCGTGGATAGGAGCAGTTGCAAACCATAAGAATTGGATATCAACTGCGATGTGTGAAGCAATTAGAATGAAAAGTTTCCCATTTTTCACATGTAAAGCTGGAATACGGCTGTAGAAACGAAAACTAAATTCTCCTAGAAATAAAGAGAAGAACATTAAGATAAGTGGTACATATGTAATTTCTATAGGATAAGACGGTGGTTCAAATGCATAGTATAGTAACTTTATATAGTTTATTAAACCGACTCCAAAAGAAATAATAAATGCGCTAATTAGTGTAATAGTTGTAAATAAAGGTAACCTTTGCTTAAACGTATCCATAAAGGCTCACCTATTCCTTACAGAAACAGCTGAGCTTTATGGCGGAATGTAAAACGATCTTGTAACTCTGGATTAAATCGCTCTTTTGATTTTTCTAGAAAGAACTTCGCTGTATCTTCAGTCTGTTTTAAATATAGGTCGATACTAGCTTTTTCACAAAGCTTGTCATATTCTTCTTGAGAAAGTACAGCAATATTCACTTCTATTTTCTTAGCAGCTGCAGTTTCAATCAATACGTCGTACCAATAATAATTAGGCTTACCAGGTATTTGAATATCTTGTAGTGAAACGCTGAACTCCGCACCTTCTTCTGTAATATGTTCAAGTACTAGTTCTGGATTTGCTAATGCCTCTCTCACAGAAAGCACTCCCCCATTGGCTGTTGATGCAGTTGTAAATTGCAAATTCATTTTCATTTTCCACCTTTCTCCAAATAAAAAAAGGCAAGCGACACCCACTGTAAAAACAGCGTGTGTCGCTTGCCTTAATTCATATGTTCTGATTTGATTGTAGTTTTAATTATATGTTCAAACGCTATTCTACCACTTTGAATAATGAAAATCAATAAAATTATATAGTGTTATATAAAAAATAATAGATTAATATAACTCAACAAGTTTACGTCTTTTCGGATGAACGTTATTTGCAGTACGTACCATGATCTGTTCATCCATGTCTATATGGATACTTTCATTTTGGATTGATAGCAGTCGTACATTTTCATAAGTGTCCATCAGAAGAATATCTCTGGGTTTTTCACGTTTAGGATAGATAACTACAAGTGGAACACCGTCATCCCCTTTTCTTCTTGAAAACACGACGTCATCTAATCTAGAGATCATCCGGTAATCATTTTCGTTCCCAAAAATAAAGAAGAAATCTTGTATAACGTCTTTGTCTCTCCTATAAGTTCGACGTAGACCGCCATCTATTGGTTCCTTAAATGTTTGTACGTTCTCAACAAATGCATAACGCCACTCAGCATCTCCTACTATACGTTGAGATAAAGGCACAAGAATATCTTGTTCAAAATTTTGGTTGTCATCTTTTCCAAGAATGATATCTGAAATAACGTCTCCAGCATCTTTAAGTGAGCAGACGTACATATTTAGATTAGGTATTGTCATTAAAAATTCGTGATACTCCCTCATAGAAAATAATAGATTCTTCATCCGTACGTATGGTGGCTCTGCTTCTTCTGCAAGGAACATTGATTTGTCGTACATGACAAAAACAACTGAAACATTGTCCTTCGTTTTTTGAGCATATTCTACATACTTCCCTACTTTTTCAACTAAGGTAGAATTGGTTTCTTTACACATATCCATTTCAATATAGATACTTTTATCTTGATATGAAATGTGTTCATCAGGAACCATTGCCAGGCCTGCATCTTCAATTTCAATTTTTTTAAGCTTTTGATGATAAGACCGAATATCTAACTCATATAATGTCTCGTTATTATAGGTCTTTTTCGTCACTTCTAAAAGCGTACGTACTAAAACTTCTCGTGAGCAGAGTGTATGTAATGAATTTGAATGAGAGTATCTACGTTTTGAAGATCCTTCAGGAATCTTCCCGATTTCCTGAAGGTATTCAATCATTCTTTCTTTTAAAGAGAATGTAGCACGTTTAGTTATACTATCATCTCGCTTCTCAATTTTTTTCGTTAAAATAGCACCGTATTGTGAATAACGATTAAGTTTTGTAAACACACTAGCTTCGGAAAAATCTCGACCTTCAAACGCGCTATAGAGTTGAGTAATTTGTCGTGTAGTAAGATACCTTTTGTGATATAAAACTGTGAATACAAATATGTCAGCCTCCTTTAGATGGAAAAATTTTTGCACGCCTTTGCTTTTATATTTATACGTTTTACTGTTCATATTATACAACTCCATAATTTAAATTTCTTCTCGTGTAATAACTATCATTTCTATATATCTTATTACAGCAGAATTAGGTTGTAAATTATGAAAAATTCAAACTAAATTTGAGCTAATATAGATACTAAAACTCGTACGCTGAAGTTTGGGTCAAATTTGCTTCTAAAAATCCGCTATAAATATTGATTTATATAGCTTTATCACTCTTTTAAAATTGTTAGGACAGAGTACAGGTTTGACTCTAACATTTTTTTGAAGGGTAAAGTAAAGATAAAAAATTGTTAGGACGCCCAAACAGAATAAAGGATGGTAGACAAAAAGATTTAAAGGTTCCAATTATTCAAGAATTATAACGAATTTTTGGCGGGGTAGAATTAATGTCATTAACGATTGAAATAGAAAAAGACCGACAAAATTTAATTTGTCGGTCTTTTGTTTAGAATGATAATTTCTTTTTTGCTGGTTGTGAATCGTCGGCTACTTCTACTTCAGGTTCAGCACCAAAATTCAATTTTTTCTTTTTAGGTTTTTCTTCTTGTACTGAATCATCAAATGCAAAAAGTTTATTTAAAACAGCATTTGATTTCTTAGAATTAGCTTGTTCACGCTCTTCTTTAATTCTAGTAATCTCATCAATAATATCACTCACACGTTTTGGTAATGGTAGCCCTGCAACAACTGAATAGAATTTAACTATATCCTCTTCTTTTTTCGCTGTATGTTTATTTACATATGGAGCTATAGGACGTTCATCTACGTATGGAGTTCTTTCTTTTAAGAAGTTTTCCATCTGGTTAAGGAATGAGAAGTTATATAATCGACTAGCTCGTAGCGGTGATGTAACGATAGATAGTGCACTTTTTTTGGCACTTTCTAGCTCTTCTCTTTCTGTATCGTATAAAACTCCTTTTTCTAGTGCATTCCCTAGTTGAGTCAAGTAACCTAGTGGGTTTTCAGTGTCTAATTGATTTGATTTTAGCTCTAGTTTTGCTAAAGATAAAACGCCTGGTGTATTAATTACCTGAGCAAATTCACTTGCATCAAAATGTGTATCTGAAAACGGTGTAAATGATGAAGTAACTAAGTTAATCTCATGTAATGCATCAGCAATATATTTATTACTATAGCTAGTATATTCGTTCGCTAATGCACTTGGGTTTTCTTCTTCAAATTTTCTATATAGTTTAGCATTATCTATTAATACAATTGAACCGAAAGCGTCTTGGTTCATAGCAATGCTACGAATACGTGAAGCTGCATTTTCTAATACTTTTAAAGCCTCAGCATCTCGAGGTAAAGTTAGTAACAACCCAAAATTGTAATCATGTTCATATAGCATTTCGATTGCCTTTAAAAGTGCTCCAGTTCCTGTTCCACCACCAAGACCACAAGTAATCCAAATGAAGTCACGATCTTCAAATTCCTGTTTAACTGCTTCGAAAATCATTGTTCCATGCTTTACAAATGCTTCCTCACCAACTTGTGGATTACGAGCCGCACCTTGTTCATATCCTTCTAACTGAATTTTACGGACATTTCCTGTATTTTTAATCTCAATTTTATTAAAATCTTGGCTATTTGTATTAACAAGAATCGCACGATATGGGTATTTATTGTTTTTAATCTGTGTTTCTTTATTTGCACACTCCGCTGCGATTGCGCATCCTCCCATACCTAGTCCTAAGAATCCAAATTTTAAGCTAATATTTCCTTGGCTTTCGATTTCTGAAAAATTGCCTGCCATATGTATATCCTCCCTTTATTTAGTTATTATTTTTAGCGCGTTTTTCTAATTCTTTAATGACTACATTACCTAGTTTGCTGACCTGATAAATACGAACTCTACCTAGTTGCCTAAAAGTTATTAAACCAGCACCCTCTAATCTTGCTGTCATTATGTCGAGTGAATATCTTGAAGGAAGTATTTTCTTCCCCTCATAATTCCCCTCATGTTCAATTTGGTATTCTTTATGAAATTTATTTACAAATTCCCACAAGCCTTCTTTGTGCATAGTTCCTTCCAAATCTAAAACTCTTAAGGCCCAGATGCCATCATTTAAGGTATCACACAGAGTATCTATAATTTCTTGGCTACTCATTGATATATTTGACACTAATTCCACACCACCTTTAATAAATATTAAAATTATGTATAGATACAAAAAAGTAAAATTAATATTACGGAATTTATTACCGCAATAAACGCCGTAGATACTTAGGAATATACTTCCGAAGTATCGTATGTATTAACTATAATATATCTCTGATATTTAATCAAGAACCTTTTAAAATCAAGGGTTACAATACTCCCGAAATATATTCCGTAATATAAACCGCATTATACACCGGAGTATATACGGATTATACTTCCGAATTCTCTACGGTAATGTATTCCGCTATATGTAACTTATAACCATCGGATGTAACTGCAAATATTCAAAAATTCATTGTTATATGAGGAGATTTATTTACGATATGCTGAGCTGATTTTGTACATATTGAAGTATTAATCACGCTCATCCAATTAATCGCCGCTCAACAACATAGGTATTTTTGATACATAACCCAAAGATTGAGCAATGATTGGTTGAGTGATCAGGTATAAAAACTCATGATATTTTAAGTAATCTATAAAGGTGTCCTTTTAGTTTCTATAGAATTTTTATATAATGTATATAGGACAAGCATCATATAGTTAGGTGGTGAGCAAATGAGTGATGAGCAGTTAAGCGATGGCTATTATCGAGTATCAGAAGTAGCAACCATGCTTGATATTCCTGAAAGTACTCTTCGTAGATGGTTGAATGATTTTGATGAGTACTTGAACATAAAAAAAGAACGACAACTAAAATATGTTCACGAAGATAGTATTGATACAGTAAAGAAAATTAAACATTATTATTCAGAGTCTAAGAAAAAGCATGAGATTGTAGGGCTTTTAGATATGGATCCCGCTGTTATTCGTAATGTTGATGCTGAATATGTTGATGGCGACGATGAGCAAAAAGAAACATCGCTAGTTAAAGCACAACAGGTAAATACAGACTTGATTGAGGCTTTGACAGGAAAAATCACTGAGGAAGTTACAGCTAAAGTGACCGCCGAATTAACAAAGCAAAATATGGAATTCTTCGCTGCTGTAGCCAAACAAAGTCAGGACAATTTCGATAGAATTAATAAACGTCTAGAGGAACGTGACGAAAAACTAATGAGCACTATACGATTAATTCAAGAACAAAAAAGTACAAATGCTCAGAGACAAGAAAATACTGAACAAAAAGGCGGATTTTTCTCTAAGCTTTTCGGAAAAAAATAAAAGAGACTATCATTTTGATAGTCTCTTTTATTTTCTAAATCCTTAGGACACTTAGTATCTTTACTGAGACTAAATTCATTAATAAATAACATGATTAATTTAAAGTTATTATGTTAATTCTGAATATTGTTATGTAAAATTATAATATATAGAATTAAAATATATTTACAGGAGTTGATACATATGTGGAAAAAGATTAACAATTATAAATATCACCTTAAAGACTTAAAATTCATGACTTGGCTATTTCTCGCTATCGGCTTGTTATATGCTTATGAATTCTTCTCTGGTATAATGTTCGACCAGGAGTTTCGTTGGCTCAAATTATTATGCACGATCATAATGATTCTAGCATTTATGGATATTAGAAAGAAACTTAGAAACAAAGACTATAGAACAACGTGATGAAAAAGGAATCCTTATGGGTTCCTTTTTCTTTGCAAAATAAAAAAGTAACGAATTCTTTTATTTCTGCCAATCTTTGAAATTGACATACTTCATATATTCTTTTTTAACTACTCCTTTATACCATTTATTCTTACTTTCAGATCTAGAAGGTTTTTTGTTATATTCATTAATATCTCCGTCTACATTGAGCCATTGTGGATTTTCATAAGCATATTTGTAGATGAATTGTCTAGCTTCTTTTAATGAACTAAATTCTCCTAAATGTAACTTTGGTTTAGCGGTTCTATATCCATATACAAAATAAGTTGTGCCATGTTCCCCTATAGTTTCAAAAAACGGTTTTGGTATCAAATCAATTCTTCTCATATAAACATCCCCTTTATAATAACCATAGGTTTATTATACAAATTAAATACTATTAAACTATTGTTCTGCCAATCAATATACGTTAATTCTCAGAACAATAGTTTAATAAACCTGTTTATTACTACAACTGCATACTTTGCTGTTTATTCGAGAGTTAATTTTGTAACTTAAAAATCTATGATTGATTCTCAATCACTCAATCACTGGTCATTCACTTTAAAAAAACACAAACAAAATTATATAAGTGACTGGCGATTAAGTGACTGGCTGAAACTATATTTAATATAATAAAACCATCCACTCAATCACCACTCAATCTATCAAGGAAGCTAAGTGTATTATTGTTAAGTGACCGATGATTGGGTGGGTGACTTTTGCTAATTAGAGGTGAAATAGGGTCTAGAACAAGGTGGTGTGTTGATTGAGTGGCAATTGATTAGGTGCGTGTCGTGAATATAATTGTATTTCAAACCATATTTAGTTGGTTCTTGATTGAGAGACGATCATGTAGATGTTTAATGTGCAGATTTTCATTCGTGTTAAGTTCACCAGGTGGTTACTTTTGAAAATCAGCTTGCAACCATGAAAAAAACTATATATGATGTAGTTACTTTAATAATTTTATATTTTTCTAGATGTAGATTTATTAATAATAATATGTTTATATAATATAAAAACAAAATATAATAAAGCAAAAAAAGGTTCATCAGCCCAATGAAATAGCGTCAACTATCTCATTGTGGTTCACCGCGAATCACTGAAACCCTAAATCTTTTTCTAGAGCGCGGTAAACAAAGCTTCTAAACCTTTTTTATTTGCATGAAATTATAAGATAATTTTACTGTATCTTATGTATTTGTGCAACTTAAAAAGGGGATTTCTTGCGTATTTTTAGGCATTGTTTACCGTGGTTATACATGTATTGCTTTTTTTAAGAGTAGTATTTTTGTATACGTGGTATGACAGTGCCTTTTTTGTGCTATTTTGAAAGGAGTTAGCAACATTATGAATACGCAAATGGCTTTTTCCCAACAGAACTTTAAGGTTCATGGGGTTAAGTTTTTCGATGGATTATTGAACATCGTGAAACTAGAAAATGAACGAAAAGAATTACCATCTTCAGCTTTAGCTACTTATATCTTGCTTCACTTTGAATGTAATGATATTGGTATGCTACCACGTGAATTTCAAATCATGGATCTTGCTAAGAAAAGTGGGATTCCCTACACAACAATTTATACGGGGTTTCAAGTTTGCTTGGAGCGTAGGCTCGTAAAAGAGACACCTGTTGGAAATCGTACTGTATATGAGGTTGTAGATTATGCCTTGTATAACCATACTGCTGCAGAAACTACAAAAACTACAGATATATCACTATCATATTTCCGAATTCCATTTCATCTTATTCAAACAACTATACTTAGTATTCTTGTAAAGGCTCGTGATAACAGAGGAATTATGTTCCTATTAGAATTAATAAACACTTTTTCGAGAAAAATTGGTATGGAGCATTATAAGCACCAGATTCAGGAGTTCGAGATTACAAGAAGAATGGCTTTTTTAAAGGACAAATTGAATCGTAATGCAAAGAAGGTACGACAATACATAGAAATTTTAAAACCAATTGTGCAATTTACAGCAATTGATTCTAAGGAAAAGAAGTCTAGCGACTCTCGCATAGCGCGTGTTAGAGCACAGGTGAAACAAGTCATCATTGAAAAGTTCAATGTGGTGTTTTCTTCAAACTGTGTAATTGAGAATGATAAAAAAGATTTACATAGGCCAGTAGCGAAATGCAGAAAGGAAGCAGTATCTCGTTTGAAATATATGGGACAATCATTACGAAAGAAAGATCGTGAAAATATGATGATTGCATTTAAACAGGAAATTGTGGACATTGCTGCATACATGCCAACAAAGGAAAAACAAAACGAATTACTGATTACCGCAATGACTTATGCATTAGATCAGGTTGAAAATTATACGAAAGAGCAAGAAATATTCTCTATTCCTGCATTTATGCGAGTACAATTCAGAGAATCCTGGACTGATTTTACGGAAAAAAGCTTGTCTGTAGAAGAAAGACACGATGTAATGATGAATTATTATAATCAAAATGGTGCCTATCCAGACTTCATAAAATCTTAAAAAATATAGTAAGCAGCAGCCCTTGTTAAAAAATCACATAAAAGCAAGGGTTATTTGGCATGTTCTTTAATTTGAGGACATGTTTTTTTGTTAAGGAAATGTCTTTACCGGCGCTTTTACGTAAATATATAAACAGTTTATGCTGCTTTTGGATACGATTCATTTTGTTTATAATTCGATTCAATACTTGTGGTTATCTTAATACTATATATTAAAACCTGTGAATTCTTAGTAATATGATATTTAGCTTCTTAATTTGTGTTTTTTATGATTCATTACTTGTATGTAATGGGGATAGTACGATATGTAATTTGGTTTAATATAAAAGAACGTATGGTATATAAGGATTCATAAGTACTTGTATTTTCTCTTTATATTTAATAATTGAGTTTAGTTATATATGATTCTTGTATTATTTATATAAAATACTTGAATATATTTTTATTTGAAATATTGTTTTCTTTAGATTAGATACATAAAAAATAAGAAAAATATAAGTGAATATATTAGCATTAGGATTTTTTGAAACTGTTGACTTTTAAAATTCAGAGATGTATTCTTATACATGAACAACAATTCACTAAGAGAAATATACAAATTAATAGATTCATTCTTTAGCTAAACGGACACACCGAAGGCACATAACCTGCCTTCGGTGTGTCTTTTTTTATGTATTAATAACATTTGAAAGGGAGAAATCAGAACTATGAATGAAATTGTAAGCATGAGTAAAGAGAGATTTGCAAAGTATTGTGAGGATAATTCAACGTTTGAAGAAAGTATTAGTCGTATCATTAATCATTACTTTTTATTGTTAGGTAACAAAGCTAATATCCTACAAGAAAGGGAGTTTAATAACGAAGTTGAAGAAAAGAAATTTAAGAACAATGTAAAGCGCTTTGAAACTCTATTCCCAGCCGCAGCCAAGAATGCATTTTTAAAAGGATATCAACTATGCCTTGAGTTTGTACATCATCCTGAAACCCACATTCCAGAGGAGCTATATACTGATTCGAATCTTATTAAAGATATTCCTTTTGCTTTAGTTAATGCATCTGAGTTTGAATTATATGAAATCATTCGAACAGATGAAACACAGGAATTTAGTGTATTTGCAATACGAACATTTGAGGGGATTCGTCCATTACTAGAACAAGTATTTTGCGAAATTGCATTTGCTGGCGCTGAATGTGCGTTTGAACACGAACGGTTGGAAAAAGGATTGGAACTAGTGAATGGGGATACCACTACTTTAACTAAAGTTCCTGTAGATCGCCTTTTTGCAATTACGCCTTCAGTAAATGGAGTTGTTGTGCATGCGGAAGAACATTGTGAGATTTGGAATCTAACTTGGAATAGCGGAGTAACGATAGACAATCCTTTCGTTGAGCTTGCAGAGGTAACATTTATTCATCAAACAAGAGATATGATTCAAAAAAGCATTGAAGATGGTGTTTTATACTACAGAATTCTTTATCTCGATACACCATTAAATGAAATTCAAGATCGACTGGAAATACGAATAAAACTTAATTCTGATTTTGAGGCACCACGACCATTGGAACAAGTTGAAGTGGAGTATATTTTGAATGAGATTTTTGGGAAGATTCACCAACAGGCGCAAATTCCAATTGAAAACATGATTTTAATCCAACGCTAAAAGTTGAAGGAGGTCTACCATGGTCAAAAAAATTGTATTAGCCATCAGTGATACTGTATATACGGCATATTTACGAGAAGATTTTGTTGGCGCGGGATTTGAAGTGGCTGATAGTGATGTGATGCACATAAAATATCTAGATGAAATTCTAGATACGGAACAACCCAATATTCTATGTATTAATGATAAGCGATTAAATATTGATGCGGGACAGGAAGATAAACGTGAATTGATTATCTTACAGAAGTTAAGGGATATACGTTTTAATCGAGATATTCGTATTGTAGTTTTTACAGAACGTGAGAATGATGATGAGTTTTTGGCGAAACTGATTTATCTAGGTATCTATGACATTTTCAACTCTCGTAGAATTGATATTGATAATAAAGTCATCCCGCAGTTGCTACAGGAGTCGGATATTAAGAATGTAGCCGAGATTGTTGGAGAAAGTCAGGCACCGCAACAAACGAAATTACCGGACATTCCTGCTGAGGAAGAAGAGGAAGTGCCAAGTGACTTAGAGGAAGGAAGCAATGATGAACCTTCCTCTAAGTCAAAAATATTTAAAAACAAACAAAAACGTAAGTCTGTACAAGAGGAAACGGTAATAGCACCAATAATTAAAAAGCAATATAAATTATCGTTTGAACCTGTATATGAGAAGCAGATTGGTATAGCAATTCCAAGGAAAACAATTGTTGTGGCAAGTATGAATAGGAGAAGTGGAGCCACTTTTGTTTCACATCTCCTAGCTGCCTATTTGAATGAACTACAGATTGATGTGAACTATATAGAGAATCTATACGATGAGGGATATACGTATCCACTATTAAAGGGCTACACAGAAGCACCAGAAAATTATCGCAGCGAGTTCATGTTACAACGATATAAAGAGATGCTACAGAAGGAATCCGATATATTATCTATTCCAAAGTGGAAGCAAGGAAAGATAAACTTTATCGTAAAGAATCCGATTGTAGACCAAGAATTAAAAAATGAAACAGAGCAGGACTTTGACCATTTTATTAAGGTCTTATTGGGGAACCAAGAAGCACCTATTTCTATTGTCGATGCAGGTAATGACTGGGACAAAGCTTTATACCAAGAGATATGTGAGATGGCGGATTACATATTCTTTGTAGCGGAGCCGGATCTTCATCAAATGCTAAAGATAGCACATCCTCTTACGCAAAAAGAAAGAAAGTTAGTTTCCTACTTAGCATTAGAGAAAACAAAAGTAATTGGGAATAGATTTTCATCTTCATTGTTGAAACACGAGGTAGTGGAAGAATGTTTAGGGCATAAGTTATTAGCAGCTATACCACATTATGGGATTGAGGATGTATTTGAAGCACAGTTGAATAGTAGTACGTTACTATCAAGTCGTAACTATTATAGAGAGTTAGAAGGAATAATGAAGAAGATAGCAGAGTTATTACTACCAAACGAATTGCTGAACCAGAAGAAAAGCTCTATATTAAGTGGATTTCGTTTCCGAAAGACCGAAAATTAAGAAGGGATGATAAAAAATGCAAAAATTTATAGTAGCTGCAAGTACGTTGCTATTATTTGCTGGATGCCTTTTCTTTGTAACGGATATGGTGATTGGGGATACAACACATACTGATAATAAATCGTCTTTAGAAAGAGGTGGCGAGATAGCTCTATCTAAGGCTGTAAAAGTAGGTACTCTCCGTGCAGAGGAAGAGATAGCAGTTGACCGAGAAGTAGCAGAAAAAGAATTTGAAAAAGCATATAACAGTAATGCAGATTTTAAAGATCCTGCTTCAAAACGTGATTTTTCTGTTCATGTTGTACAGGAAAAACCAGCAATGATCGCTGTTGAAGGTGATGCAGAAGCTGCTAGTTATTTTAAGCAATTTGATGAAAAAAAAGAAACGATAAAGAGTAAAGCAAGAAGTATTATTATCTACGATGCGAATGCAAAAGAAAAACAAATTGGTGGGAACGTAAAATAATAGAAAAAGAGTAGGTGTATAAAGAATGCAAAATACAGTAACTACAGCTCTATTCCTTACACTTTCTTTATTATTAATTAGTCTTCTACCTGAAGGTGTATTGTATGGGATTCAGTTGGTGAAAGCACATAACTTTGCTTCTGATATGGTAGAAAGTGCAGAGAATAAGGGTGGATTTCAATATGATAACAATGGGAAAAGGGTTGATTTAATCCCTGGAATAGAGAAAAGAATGAAAGAAGAAAAGATGGATGGCTGGAAGTATGAGTATACGAAAGGTCGCATAGAGCATGGTCAGCCACTCGCTTTCAAGGTGAATGCAGAACACCATTTCTTCATATTTAAGCTAATTGGAGTAGAAGGTGTAAAGGCTCCGATATGGGCAAGTAAGGATGGAATAGGACAAGTATATTTTAAATAATGAAAGTGAGGTCTATAAGATTCTTGCTATAAAAGACTATGCTGAAAAGTATAGTTTTTTTGCTAGAAAAATATATTTAAAAATAAATATATAAAAATACTTTACAAGCCCATTTCTATATGGTAATATTTTCCATATAGAACAGCGGTTATAAAAAAACGCTATCATATAATTTATATGTTAAATTATCTAGATTTTATGTTCAAATTAGGTACAATAAAAGAATCTATAAAAAAAACTAATATATTTGGAGGAACAAACAATGGCTAACAAATTTTTAAAAACAGCAACAGCACTAACAATTATGGGAACATCACTTTTAGGGGCGGGAGCATTTACTGCTAAAGCTGCTGATAATACAGATTCATTAAAATTCAATGATGTTCCAGCAAATCACTGGTCTACTAAAGCAATCTATGATTTAGCAAACCGTAAAGTAGTAGCGGGATATGGAAATGGACAGTTTGGTTTTGGTGACAATGTAACTCGTGGACAGGTTGCTCGTATGATTTACGCATACGTAAAACCAGCAGAAGCAGATGCTAGTTACAAAAATCCATTTAATGATATCAAAGGACATATGTTTGAAAAGGAAATCTTAGCACTTGCTAAAGCGGGTCTTGTAAATGGTTACGGAGAAGGGAAATATGGTCCAGATGACATTTTAACTCGTGAACAAATGGCACAGGTACTTGCAAATGCTTTCAAATTCAAAGCTACTAAGACAACATCGTTTACTGACATTGATAAAAACTCATGGGCATTAAAAGCAATTAGTGCATTAGAAGAAAATGGCGTTACTATTGGTACAGGAGGTAAGATGTATTCACCATATACACATGTAACCCGTGAACAATATAGCCAGTTCTTATATAACTCTATTAATGTAATCGAAAAAGAAACAAAACCAGAAACGAAACCAGAAGTGAAGCCGGACCCAAAACCTGAGACAAAACCTGAGACAAAACCAGAAGAAAAACCAGAAGTGAAGCCAGACCCAAAACCTGAGACAAAACCAGAAGAAAAACCAGAAGTGAAGCCAGACCCGAAACCTGAAACGAAACCAGAAGAAAAACCAGAAGTGAAGCCAGACCCGAAACCTGAAACGAAACCAGAAGAAAAACCAGAAGTGAAGCCAGACCCGAAACCTGAAACAAAACCAGAAGAAAAACCAGAAGTGAAGCCAGACCCGAAACCTGAAACAAAACCAGAAGAAAAACCAGAAGTGAAGCCAGATCCAAAACCAGAAACAAAACCAGAAACAACATTACCAGTAGAAATAGATAAGCAACTAGTTGCAGGAGATGTAGAATACAATAAAGTAGCAATGGATAATACTCCGATGGCGAAAAAATCTATTTCTTCTGAAGCACAAAATGTGCTTAACTCTGTAAATAATAAGTATGGCACAGAATTAAAGTATTCTGATTTAAGTGGGACTATTAGTCTAGTGGATAAAAACATGTATTTACCTGCTGGTTCTTTAAAATCTCAATTTTATGTTGATGCAATAGATGAAGATAATTTTGAAATTGTATTCTTATATAATAATAAGGCAACAGTAGAATTAGCTAAAAGATGGGTGGCTTTATTAAATCCTGCGTTAAATTTAGATAAAGAGATTCAAGAAACAGTAGATGCGCAAGTTATCAATAATTATGTGAAAGAGAACCATAGAGTTCGTGTAGGGCATTCTACTGCTGATAAAATGATGTATGTTCAAGTAAAGAAAAAATAACATCATTGAATTTAAATATATTGTTTGTTATGATATATTTAAATAAATATATGAATTTAAAATTTACGTGAAGGACACACCTTACGTACCATTCCAACGGTACAGGTGTGTCCTTTTTTTGTTTAAGGAGGAAAAGAAATGAAATTTAAGAAGGGAATATTTGTCCTTTTTACTTCGGTTTTATTGTCGGCACCTAATAGTGCAGATGCGAAAAATAATGATGTTCCATTTTATAATGGGAATGAAGATACTTTTGTAAAATCTGCCCAATTACAAATGCCAGGAAAATATTTTAGGCCTGGTAGTTATTCACCACAAGGTACTGATTTGATGTATAAAGGAGATATACATTATCCTGCGGTTTACAATGGTTCATTTAACTGGGGAAATCCTAAAGAAAACTTAGTACAGGGAAATGATAGTTCTGAGCCGTATATCCGTATCTCGAATGAAGGATATTTTAATAGCTCTGTGCCAGTTGGTGATAGAATGGTAACAGAAATAGAACGTGTAACAGAGCCAATAATTTCTAATAAGTATTGGGGAAACCCTGAATTTGTATTGGGAAATATAAAGGAGCATATTATTAGAAATGATAAAACAAATGAGATGTATGGCCAGTTTTATTGGATTCGAGATATAGCCTATCTTTCGGGTGGTTATGCGGGAGCTGGTGCTGTAGATAGTGTGAATAATTATAATTTGTGGTATGTACGAACTAGTAAGCCTGAACTAAAAGAATTTAAAGCATCTAGTGGCAAAAAGGATGACCCTGTTAAATTTATATTTAACGGTTTCGAATATGTAAGTAAAAATAAGGGATATAATGACCGAGATCCTAATGGAACAACTGTTAATCCTTATCAATCTGAAGCTGGCGAACGAAATCGTGTGAAATGGATGTTAGATATTATAAAAGATGGGGAAACTGTACATCATCAAGAAAATTACTTACGTTCAAGTGCGCAAAAAGATAATCAAAGACCAAATGAAGGTGATGCAGGGCGATTTTCAAAAGAAGATGTAAATTGGCAGCCACAATTGTGTGGTCGATATACTGCGAAAATTAAGGTGCTTGATGGTGTTCAAAGGGAGTCAAATGAGAAGACTGTTAACTTTAATGTAGACGGTAACTGTGGTACAGAAGTGACACCTAACCCAGATCCAGGCGATGAAGATGATTACAAATATAAAATTGATTTCTCGGCTGACCGTATTGAAGGAGAGACAGCAAGAGAAGGAAAGAATATTAAAACAAGGGTAGATGTATCACGTGATAACTTTAAACCAGAACGTGATCAATATAGAGCGAAGGTAAACAATAATATTAATAAGTCCCAGCAGGAAGTAAATAGTTCTGAATCAGATAGAGATAGTGCGCAATCTAGTTTGAGTTATTGTCGCCGTAATCCTATTCATGAAGTAGATGCAGAGGGGAATGATCACTATTATGATAGGGATTGCTCTTGGGAGGAAAATAGACTGGACAACGCTGCGGGTAGGTTAGATAAAGCAAGAGAGAAGCTAGAAAAAGAGAAGAAAAAAAATAAAAAGTTAGATGCATTGGAAGAAAAGTATGCAAACCCTGAAACGGTAGTCGTGCTAAAACATAACGGACAACAAGTGGCGTCACAACAGGTAAGACTAACAGAGGGAGAAAAGAAGACATTGAACCTGGATTGGCAGCATAAAGGGAAGGGGACAATTCAAGCGGAAATTAACCCTGCTGGTAATCGTATAGACATAGAAGAAACCACATACAAAAATAATCCAATTAAAACAGCTATTTATGCACCATCAAATGAAAAAGGAATGTGCGGTGTTACAAGTGTAAAAGGTGTGGTAGAAACAGTCAGTGAACGTGTTTCTAAGGATAATACAGTTGGAGATATGTATTATGAAACGTTAAGTGGTAGTATAGATAATTTAGTGCCATCTAAACTACATTCTGGTTATGGTTTTGCTTTTGAAGTAAACGGAAAATACAAAAATGATTGGAATGCAAATTACCCTGGTGTATTTACATCAGCAACAGCACAATATCCGTTCGCAGATGAAGGATTAAAAGCTAAACAAGATTTAGAACGTAAGACAAATACAGGTTCTACATCAAGTTTTTCTCCAAAGAATATGTATCTATCGGAGAAAACTGGCCATGTATTTGATAGTAAAAGACCAACTAAGTCTTTATATTGGGATGGACAAGAAAAGATCATTGATGGGGGACAAAAATGGTATACACCAATGAAGACGAAAGATGGGGTATATACTTTCAATGTAGAAACAGCTCCAGCTGGTATTAATGAAATGAGTCTATGTCTAACAGAGCAAGTAGAAATTAAAGGTGTTGCGTATGATGATTTTATAAAAAGAAGAGTTTTCCCAGATGATCCATTCCCTGGTGGAAGTGGAGTAGGTTGGAACTGGGTAGGTAAAGAAGAACTACTTCATAAACTGACGGATTGGTATTACATGAAAAACGGGAAATAAAAATAAAATATAGTATAATTAGATGAATCGACAAAAGAAATCCATCTTAAACTAGTAGCTGAATGGACAAACCAAAGGCACATCCCTTAATTGGGATGCGCCTTTTTTTCGTAGAAGGGGGAATTTAAAGTGGATAAAAAGAAAAAACAACGTGTGAGACGTGCAATTTTCATCGGGGTTGTCGCAATGATTGTATCTCTGTGCATTGGCAGTGAATTTCAGGATCGGAATGGGAAAAGCTATGCTCCTGCAAAGTATTTTGAAACAGGAACAAAATTGATTTCGTTTTAGAAGTAATTTTATTTATTTCGTCCACTATAGTGGATGCAGAGACATGACATGTACCATAGTTGATGTTATAATATGTGTAGAAGTATTACAAAAATAGTTTTTGCATAAACTAATAAAGACGAAGTGCTGCTAACACTTCGCCTTATGTAACTGCTACCGCAAGGTGGCTGGTTGCTAAAAAAATAGTTTATTTTTTCTTAGAACCGCCCTTCAAACGCTTGCCGGCATTGTGGGTGGTTCTTTTCGTTTTTCGTCGCTTTTTTTGTATTTGTTTCCAAAACTTTGATAGGTGCTTGCCTACTCGTTTTGCCACAAATACAGCGACTTCTCTAGCAATAACTTTTACAATTTCAATTGCTATAGTGAAAAGTATATCCATACGGTCACCTCCTTTCTCCATAAAATGAAAGAGAAAGGATAGCAACCGACCACCCTGAAATATTCAGTTACATTACATTTATTATATCATATTTACGGGATGTTTAATAGCTTAAAAACCTTGATATGACAACGTTTTTTAATGGTTTTCGATTTGTAGGATACGTACTTTTAAATAGAAAAAAACAGATTTTTTTTAGAAATGATTGACATAAAACCGTATATATCATAATATTGAAATTGTAATATTAAAGAAAACAAATCCAACATTTTCATATAGACTTTAGATTAGCTAAAAGGACACACCTAAGGCGCTTTATGCCATAGGTGTGTCCTTTTTTTGCGTTTAAAGGCTACATAAGGAGGAACACAAACATTGAAGCCATCTAAGTTTCAAAAGAAGCAGATTGCTGCGGTTGGTCTTGCTGCTGCAACAGTCGCTGGTATCTATGGATACAATCATTTTGCAGTGGAGAATGCAGTAAAACCAACAAAGATTGTCGTAGCCGCAAAGGATATACCCGCTCATACAGAGATTAAAGAGGATATGCTAGTTGAACGCACATTACCTGGTGATTCCATTCCACCCAATGCATTACGCGTGAGTAAGAAAGAGGTCGTAGGAAAATGGACAAATGATGGGCAACCCATTACAGAAAATAGCTATCTCTTCAAAAATAAAGTGGTAAAGAAAGAAGAGTTACCAGACTCTGCAATATTAAACCTAAAAAATGAAGAAGTTGCTTTCCCATTACTCGTTGATCTTGAAACAAGTTCCGGGAATAGTATTATTCCTAACACATACGTGGACTTGTATTTCAAACAGGTTGTGAAAGAAGGAGACAATGAGAAGGTTGTATTCGGTGGTCTTTTCCAACGTGTACGTGTTACGGCAGCAAAAGATAGTAATACAGAAGATGCATTCGTGTTAGAAAAGAAAGAATCAAAAGAGGAACAAGAGGGAAAACAAAAACCGAAGGTCACTCGTTTGTATACATTAGCTGTTTCACCAGAACAACTCCAATACTTAAATCGTGCGAAAATGCTTGGAGATGTGATTCCTGTTGCAGTCGGACAAAAGGTAGAACAAACAGGGAAGGAATTACAACCAGCGGAAGGGTTCTCTCAAATATCTGATCAGAAGAACATTTTAGACTATGTAGAGAAACATTCAACCAATCCAATTTCTAAAAATGTAAAAGAATATGTTGCACAGTATCTGAACGAATCCAAATAAGAAAGGGGGTATTAAGATGGAGCGTCAAGTAAGAATAGTTGCCTTTTATGCGACAAACGAAAACGTAGGAAAGAGCACGTTAAGTATTGCGATGGCAAATGAGTTAGCTCATTTAGGGAAAAAGGTACTTTATGTAGAAGCAGACCAAGTAAGACCAAGCTTTGCAGTTGGAACAGGTCTTAGCCATGACAGCAAAAATATATTAGAGCTTGTAAGGAAAGAAAATGAATACAATCTCTTGCAGTACATTTGCACAAAGCAAGATTTACTAGAGAAAAAATTGAATCCAAAGCTGATACAAAAATTGCACGATAAGATGGATTTTCTAGTATTTCCATCAGGTTATAACCCAGCTCAATTCCCTGAGATTCAAAACAAAGAATTGTTTGTAACAACATTTATCGAATCACTTGTAGAGACAGAATACGATTACATCATTCTATCGGTACCAACTGAATTATCCGAGGTGCTGAGTTACCCAATCTTATACCAATCAGATCTTGTTGTTCATGTGCTAAATGGAAACCCTCGTGGTGCGTTAGCAATCAAGCAGGAATTAAAGCTGATAGAAGAAGCTAAGCTAACATTACCTCGTATGATTCATGTATTAAATATGGCGGATGAGAATTATGTAGAGGATATTGAAAAGCTTTCTTCTCAAAAAATTGCTGTGGCAATTTCGTATGATAGAGATCGTACGAATTATGAATGGGGGATGCAATTTGGTTCTCCACAAATTAATGAAAAGGTCCATCACATTATGGAAGCAGCTGGATTTGATATTCCATTCCAGCATACATCCTCTATGAAAAAGGGTTTCTTTGGTTTACGAAATTAAAAGGGGAGGCAAGTAGTATGTGGGGCTATTTACAGGAAAAACAAGTCGCCTTAAAGCGAAATCGAGTTGATTTATATCACTTCGGTTATATGATTCGTTCCAAATCGGCTAAAAGGTTAGGAACAACTACAGCTCAACAAATTAAAGATATAACCGATGAAATTCGTGCATTTTTAGTAAAAGAACATCGTGATATCTTAAGCGAATCTTTTATGAATAAAGAGAAGAGAGCAGCTGTAGAGCAAATCATCAAAAGCTTTTTATTAAGTAATCAAGTCGTCATTTCAGATGTACCTTCTGAACAATTACTGAATATGGTGTGTGACGATATTGTTGGATTTGGTATTATAGAGCCTTTGAAAAAAGATCCAGATGTAACCGATATTTATATAAATGGTACAAAAGAGATTATTTACGAAAGAATTGGGGAGGGAGAATGTACATTTCCTTACCGATTTGAAACGGAAGAAGAAGTGAAAGCCTTAGCCTACAAGATGGTAAACAGTACTTCAGAATCATTAAATACAGCAAAGCCATATGTAGATTGTGTATTTCCGTATATACGTATCAATATTGCGTTAGATGAGCTTGGTGGACTGGGTACAACGATAACAATTCGTAAGAATGCGGATCACCTTCGAGCCTCTGAAGAGCGGATGTTATATACAAATCAAGCATCGAGCGAGATGTTGGACTTTTTAGCCGCAGCCGTGAAAGCCAAAATGAATATTTTAGTGGCGGGAGCAACAGGTACAGGGAAGTCAGAGTTTATGAAATATCTTGCTTCTCATATTCCGAAAGGGAAGAAGAAAGAACGTACTCTCGTAGTAGAAGATAACCCTGAATTATATTTGCATCGTATCTTTCCAGAACATCATTTTGTTCCGATGCAGTGTAGGGCATCGGAAGTAGAAGAGAATGCAATTGATTTTGATAGATTGTTAACGAATGCATTACGTCAAGGGCCAAAGAGATTAATTGTAGGGGAATCAAGGGGGAAAGAAGCATTAAAAATGCTGAATTTCTTCCAAACAGGACACCCTGGCTTTACTTCAGTCCATGCAAGGAGTGCGAAAGAAGCAGTAAGACGTTTAATGCTCATGTGCCTGCAAAGTGGTGCGAACATTGACGCTAAGTATTTATATGAATTAATTTCACAGACGTTTGATGTGATTGTCTTTTTAGAAAAGAAAGATGATGGGAATCGCTATATTACAGAGATGATTGAATTATTGGATTATAAAGATGATATACAGTTCAATCAGCTTTCTCAATTTATTCCGACAGGTGAGGAATATGATGAAATGAATGAGAAAGTAGGAAAGATTCATGGAGATCATATCATTACAGCAAAAATGTCAGCTGAAATGGAGAAGAAATTCCGTTCTTCTACTGTAAATTCAGCTCTTTATGCACCATTCCTTGCACATAAGGAGGTGCAATATGCATAGTTTGTTAGCTTATGGATGTATATTCCTCATATTCATGAGTGTACTATTGTTAGTTTTGCTATTTACAAAATCTAAGGGTTCTGCCCTTTCCCAATTTGTACAAGAAAATGAGAAAAAAGAAAGACGCATAGAATTACGGAATATCAAAGGAATACGGATGTATCTTCCTCAATCCGTTATCCAGGAAGCCCACAAGTACGAGTGGAAACTGACGAAAAGTATGTACTGGGTATATACGGTACTTTCAGGGTTCAGTATTGCAGCAGTATTCTACTTTTCCTTTGGAAGAGATCCTTTAACACTGATTTCAGCATTATGTGGGTTTTTAGTTCCGAGATTTCTTCTCTATCGAAGAAAAAAGCGTTACTACTTGGTTGTCATAGACCGTCTATCTATCTATATGAAGGCTGTAGCGAATGCGCTTCAAATTAGTAACAACGCAAAACGGGTGCTAGTTCAGGTGAAACCGATGATGCATGACAGTATTCAAGAAGAAATAGAAAAAGTTTCTCTTTTATTAGAAGGTGGAACAACGATGCACCGTGCATTTAGGGGGTTTAATGAAACCTTTAATTTTAGAGAATTGATTTTCTTCCACGAAATGTTGGAAGTATGTAGCCGAGAAGGTGGAGCAAATTCAGTGCAAGTCTTACTAGATATTGCAGAAGATTTTGAAAAACAAAAGTTATATCTGGCAAGATTGCGTTCTAGTTTGTCGCAAGCGCAACGAGCTTTTGTACAGAACTGCTTAATTGTCATCGCCATGCCGATTGTTATTATGTTGATGTCAAAAGAGGCGTATGGATTTTTAGCAGGTTCTATGATGGGAAAAATTACATTAACAGTAAATATGTTTATTATATTTTTTCTAGCAACACGTGTAGAAAAAATTGCAAATTATAACCCGACGGAAAGGGGGGAATAAGATGGCTGCGTTTTTAGGTTTAGTCATATTTGTTGTCATGTACTGGGTATTCTCCACCTTTCTACAAAGTAAAAAAGACAGTGAGAGTGTACTTACCCATTATGTAGAAAATGCGAAGCGTATTGAAAAGAAGAATTTGAATCAAATGATGCTTGCTCCTTTTCAATCGTTATCACATAAGTATCTGACAGAAGAAAAGAAAGAGCAGATTCAGAAAAAATTAGAGGAAGCTGGCTTGGATACGAAACCAGAAGAATATTTAAAAATGAAGGTTGCGTATCCCGTCATTTTCACATCTGTTTTTTTAATTTGTACCGTGTTCCATGATTACTATTTATTTAAAGTAGGTGTTCTGATTTCACCACTGCTTTACTTCTATCCAGATTATCTATTAAAAAGAAAGATTAAACAGGCTGTAGAGGCAAGAAAGTTTGAGTTACCGGAGTATTTAATTCCATTGCTGCAGTTGTTAAAGACACATACAACACTAGAAGCAGTAAAAAAGGCACAGGTATATGCAGGGAGACATCTTAGTCCATATGTATCTACTCTTACAGCAGAATTAGAAATGTATGCGGGTTCGGATCAACCGTTTAGGAACTTCGCAGCAGCTTTAAATAGTCCAGAAGTAAATACCTTTACTATTGCGTTACAACAAGTGCAAAAAACGGACAAGGTACAAAGTCTTCGTATTATGGATGCACAAATCAAAATGATGCGTGAATTAAAACATGAGAACTACAACCGTCTGATTCAAGATAAACCAATGGAAATGAATAAATTTAATGTTGCGGTTATTGGTTGTATTGTTATTTATCCAATGGTCATTGTTATTCAATCCTTAGCACAAGGATTTGCAAGTATATAAAAAGACATTATCCCAAATTGAATAGGTAAAGGAGCAAAACACATGTTAGCGAAAATGAAGAATTGGTTAAAAAATGAAGACTCACAATTATCATCAGAAAACGGTATGCTAATCGCTTTAGCGGTAATTATTGTACTAGTCATTGGACCGTTTGTATGGAAAGCAATCCAAGGTGGTTATGAAACAATTCTATCTCGATTCACAAAAGCATCAAACAATGCAAATGTGGATTCTTGGAACAAGTAATAAAATTTTAAGTAGGTAAATTCTTATCCTAGTAGTTTCCTAAAATCGATATATAAAGGGGCAAAAATAAAATGTTAGTAAAAACGAAAAATTGGTTAAAAAACGAAGATTCACAGTTGTCATCAGAAAACGGTATGTTAATCGCGTTAGCGGTAATTATTGTACTAGTCATTGGACCATTTGTATGGAAGGCAATTCAAGGTGGTTATGACACGATTCTGGCACGATTCACAAAAGCATCAAGTAATGCAGATGTAGATTCTTGGAACAAGAAATAAGGGCTTGTACTAGATAAAATCTTAAATTAGTAAATCTCTAAATTTTAATATAAAGGAGAAAAATGAAATGTTAACGAAAATGAAAAGTTGGTTAAAAAATGAGGATTCACAGCTATCATCAGAAAACGGTATGTTAATCGCGTTAGCGGTAATTATTGTACTAGTCATTGGACCGTTTGTATGGAAAGCAATCCAAGGTGGTTATGACACAATTCTAGCTCGATTCACAAAAGCATCAAGCAATGCAGATGTAGATTCATGGAATAAAAAATAAGCTTTAAGGTTGTATATAAGGGGAGTCACGTATCATGTGGCTCCTTCTATAAAATAAAAATTAGGAGGTATTATGATGAAATTTAGTAAAGTAATGATTCCTACTTTAGCAACAATTGCTCTGGGTATGTCAGTAATGGGTACACCTGCAAGTGCAGCAACAACAGCTGAGACTAAATTAACACAAAGTATTACGGGTGGAGAACATAATGTCGCTGTTACTCCAGTCAGTAATTTTAACGCTGTAACACTAAGTGGAGAAACACAAGTGACAAATGCAAATCCTGGTGTGCTAACAGTCACAGATGCAACCGGTTCAGGAAATGGCTGGAGAATTAATGTAAAAGCAGATCAATTTAAGGTAAATGGTGATGCAAAATCAAATCGAACACTTCCAAAAGGATCTCTAGTTTTAAATAGTGGCGGTGCTGCTATTACGAAAATAGGCGGGACAAGTTCACCTAATCCGGAGTTTAAAACAGCTAACTTTATAATAGATACAGATAATCAGGTTACAATTTTAAGTGCGAAAAAAGATGAGGGTATGGGAAAGTATAACGTGAGTTTTAATGATAAGTCTATGGCGTTAACCTTAAATCCACATAGTACATATGTAGAGAATAAGGCTGGTGCTACTTCATATGAGTCGAAACTTACCTATTCCATTGTAACAGGCCCCTAATTAGAAATTATAGTGCAGAAGAGATACATATTATAGATATGCTTCTCTTCTGTATATAGAAAGAAGGTGCAATATGAAGAGTTTTGCTTATAAAATTTCTATTAGTATATTAGTAGGTATTGTGTTTACTTTGAGCTTATGCCTAAAACCTTTTCATCTTGTTTATGCTGAAGAAAAACAAGATAGTCTACCATTTGATGTAAACATTCATGTTCCAGATAATCAAATAGGCGATATCAAAAACTATTTTACTTTACAGGTGAATAAGAAACAGAACCAAACAGTGAAAATGGATGTACACAATAAAGCTAATACTTCAATCAAAGTGAATGTAAAAGTGGCCAATGCTCTCACCTCTACAAACGGAGGTATTATGTATGTGCCAAACCGTGAAGTTTCACAAAGTAAATTAATGGATACAGATTTTTATATGGATCAGTATGTGCAAGCTCCTTCCGCTGTTACTTTAGAGGGTAATCAAACGAAGACCATAGAGGTACAACTAACGACACCTAATCAAGATGGAGTATTTTTGGGCGGATTATTGTTTGAATTAGTACAAGATACAAAATCACAGGATCTTGAAAAAGATGGACTGAACTTCTCTGTACATAACCGTATCGAATATGCGGTAGCGATACAATTGAATGTAGTTAAGACTGAAAATTCTGTTAATAACTCATCTCTGAAGTTAAATGGCACAGCGATTGAATCATATCCAACACAACCGCAAGTACATGCACTTATTCAAAATACAAATGCAAATATAGTGAGGGATGTGGCAGTTTACTATGAAGTTTTATCTAAGGATAACGTTCTATTTCATGGGAATATCCCAGCGTTCAATGTTGCCCCGAAATCCAAGGTAGGATTGGCTATTCCATGGAAAGCGAAAGAATACAAAGATGGAAAGTATATGCTAAAAGTCACAATAAAAGAGAACGGTGTACCCAAAACATATACAGAAGAATTCCAGATAACTGCTTCTAATGTGACAGAGTACGCGGAACAAACTGGTGCAGTAAAGGTATTACCGACGTATTCTAATCAAACATATATGATAGTGGCTGGTGTTGTTATAGTAATCATTTCAATATTTGTATTTGTATGGTGGAGAAAGAAGCATGCAAAACAGCAAGAGGAAAAGAAAGCCTCTTAGAGAGCATAAAAAACGAAAGGAGGGGACAACGGTGAAATGGGGGAAGGTTTTCACTTCAATCATGCTTTTAAGTGCTTCATGCCTATTTCTTGATTCAAAAGATAATTCTATATTAGCTGATCAAGTAGAAAAACAGCAGAATGGTATTCCAACTCTCACTGCAAGTGGAAAAGAGAATGAGGTCAAATTGGAATGGGCAATTGATATCTTAGATCAAGATGTACTATGGAAAATTGATTTTAATAACCTTAAAGATGTCAATTTAATGAATGGTTGGGGAGAATTTTATGGGAATGGGAATCAAAGTTTACAATCAGAAGTCTTTTATCCAAATGGTGCAGATACCAGCGGATACAAAGTATTTGATACAAAATTAGGAGGGAATCGAGTCTTATATCCCTATACGGTTAAAACAGATTCTATCGCTGTTTTTAAGAGGTTAAACGTCCCTAATAATGCTTATATTTCCGCTACCTTTAAAGCAAAGTCACAAGGATTAGGAAAGATTAGCTTTTATGGTGATGGAAGTTGGGAAACGGGGAGAGAGTTTGATTACTACAACGCTATTATTTTAAAAGATGTGCCATCCGGTTCGAAAGAATTAGAGATTAGTAATATCTCTTTATTTCCGGAAAGAGAACCAGGCACCAACATACCAAAGGATAGAAAACATATAACTTCGGACATAAATAAAGATGTGTATCAAGATTCTCCGATGGTAGATAAAGTAATTCCTTATCAGGATGGTTCTGGACAGGGGAAGTTAATATTAAATAGTCCTATTATGACTCCAATGAAACAAGGTGACCGCTTAAAAACAAGAAAATGGGCAGCACCTATCCAATTACCAAATAATCGTACGGTCACAAAGGATGATTCTAATAAAGACATAAATGGATGGTCTACATTTAGTATGAATACCCAAGTTGCAAATAATCCTTTTTATATTACCGAGCAACGAGGCGTAACGTTTTATATGCTTGCGTATTCAGATGGGATTACATATGTGGATGAATTAAAAGTGGGATATGCATCAGAAGCAGAAGTATACCGAGCGAATCAGCAAATATATAAAGGTAGACTTTCTGACTATGTAGATAAAGAAGCAAGGGATCAGGCAGCACCAACAACACCTGAAGGTTTTCAAATAGAAAATAGAGAGCTAAAGGAAACAAAAGTAACATTTGATTCCGCGAAAGATGAAGGGAGTATCTATCATTATAAAATTCGTGGAGTTGGTAGGAATGGCGCTTCAGACTTTTCTAAGGAGGTTCCTGCTACTGTAACAAGTGGTGTGAAAGGGTATGAATATGTAGTAAATGACAAACCGGAAATATCACTCGATAAAGCAAATGGTGTTCAGTTTACAAATCAGACTAGTATTCAGTTTCCGACTGATTATGCGAAACCACAATATATACATATCCGAACAGTAGATAAAGCTGGGAATAAAAGTGCGACAAAGCATATTTCTACCACACAAAAAGGACAGGTAGACATGCTTACTGTACCAAAAAGTGTGGAATTCAGTCCGATCCAATTAAATGGAGAAAAACAAAATTCATTTGGTACCTTAGGAAAAATTATGATACATGATAGTCGGAATCAGGGGGATGGATGGAGATTGAATGTATCGATATCACCATTTTCAGAATCAACTATATCAAAGCAATTGCCAAGTGGTTCACTATACTTAAATAATCAGGTGAGTGTAACAAAAGTAAAAGGTCCAGGAACAGGGAAGCCATCTGTACATATTCCGAATACGCCTATTGATAATGGGGCAGCACACACCATTATCCAGGCTACAAAAGATGTAGCAATTGGAGAATATCAAATTGATTTTGGTCAACATTCATTCCAACTTCAGCTAGATCCAGGGACAACCTATGTAGGGAAGAATAGGCAAGCAACTTATACTTCTACGGTCACATGGTCTTTAGTAAGTGGACCTTAAAAAATCCATCTAAACAAGAATGAAATAAGGAGAGAAAAATATGGGTATATATGTAATAGGAATATTGATAGGGTATATGATCCTGAATGTATTTACTGATTTGAAGTATAGAAAAACGAAAAATATGTGGCATTTACTATTCTTAATTGTGGGTATAGGAATCACGTATTTTGCTGGAATAAGAACAGGGAAAGAGATTGCGATTGTACTAGTCATGACCTTAGCATGTGGTTTATTGTTAGAGACGTTTAAATTTTCTTCACCTGGTGATACGAAAATGCTTGTGGTGGTAGCTTTATATGTTAGCAATGTAGTAGAAGAATCGGCTATGCTTACCGCAATTACATTAACAGCTTTCCACTTACTATTCTTTTGGATTGCTAGTGTGTATCGATTAATTAAGATTTTAGGGTTTGTGGGAGCTATTAAAGACCAATTAGAGCATGCTGCCTCTATATTTGGTGCGAAACTACCAAAGAAAGAAATACAGCTAATACAGAGTTTTCCAGGGGCTTGTTCTATTTTATTAGGAGCACTTGTTTATGTTGCTTTCACTATATATCAAAACGGAGGTATCTTGGCTTGAACAGTAGAATCATTCATCAAAGAGAAACATATATTTACTTCACTATATTTGCGCTTGTAGGAGTTTTAATTTTGAACATGTTCATTAATATGGTGTTTGTACTAGCGTACCCGTTACTTATCGGATTAATTGCACAGGTTGTCTTGTTGCAGAAGGTGAAAAAGCCATTTTATCAAAGCGGAAAAGAATTAACGGAACAGCTAAAACTAAAAAATATATTTCTAGTAGAATCAAATGTTTTAGGAGATGAAGAAGGAACGGTGTATGAGGTGCATCAAATGCCTTTTGCATTCTCAAATGGATTAATTAATAAAGAGAAGGGGTATAAAGTAGTAAAACAAGAATATGAAAGAAAGGTAAAAGAAGATTTAACGAAAATTGCAAAATGGCAAGTTACAACAAAAGCTAGGCTAGTTACTACTACACATTTTCGCTTGTATGTGATTTGGCAGAAAAATAGTACAGGCTATCAGCTGAAAAAGTTAGAAGATTGTATTGATCCATATGCAAAAATGAACCTTATTCAATGGATGATTGCCTCTTTTTGTACAACTGGTCGTATCAAGTATGACAAACAGCCTAAAGATTGGTCTAGTTATGAATGGTTAGCATTAAAATAATGTAAGAGACTTAGGTCTCTTTTTCTTGTTATGGTAAATAAACTATTAAACAGTGTTTTAATTTAATATAATAATATTTAAATTGAAAGGAGGTTTAAAAGTGAATCTATCAAACTTTAAAAAAGAATATAAAATAAATTTTTTATTTTGGGGTATACCAATGTTTTTCTTTATGAACCTAATATTTTACAAAGATATTATCAAATATGTTCAAAATAAAGAGTGGTTCAACCTGATTTCAGATGTTTTTATTTCCCTATTAATAGTAATAGTGGGAACGATACTATATACAGTTTTATATTTAGTGATTTCAAAACCAAAAAAATAAATAAATTTTTTTGAGAAAGAAACAAAAAAGAGGGTCATTTTATTGTCCCTCTTTTTTAAAATGACGAATGAGATACGACTCAATATCTCGTGTAGGATACTTTTATTACACAGCATTTGAAAAAAATGCAAAAGAAATGAGCGGAATATCTTGATGAAACATAAAATTGTTGAAATTCTGGTATGAATTCATTAATATAAAATTATAGTTATTGTTTAATTGATTCCGTTTATTCCCACACCTTATGTGTTGTGGTTGAGTTGTAGAAGCAAGTTGCGTCTTGTTTCAATTGTGAAAGGGCTTCTTTGAGCCGATTAGTGTATATATAGCTTATTTTGCTATGCACATTATTAATCGACTTGAAGAAGCCCTTTTTGTGTTGTTTTCAAGTCTGTTGAATTTATAGGAGCCATTATCATATCGGGCAAAAATTATTATTTATGGGGGATTTTATTGTGAAAATGAGTTATGAAGTATCCATATTTTGTTCTGCACATCCAAATGACTTTATACCGAGTTTGCGTGCATTACGAATGAGAGTTACAAAAGAAGGAGCGTTTTGGGAACGAGATTGTTATCAGTTTTCTATTAAACCATCAAATTTGTCGCAACAAGAGGCAAAACAAGCAGGGGAAATCTATTTGTATCATGTCTATTTTAATGGATGTATACGAGATTTCCTTTTTTTATTGGAAAAGTGCTTTAGTGGGACGAGTTTTCGTTTTACAGCCATCCGTGGATTTTTAGAGGTAGAGGGATATTTGCTCAAGCAATGGAAACCGATTCTGCATAGCCATCATGTAAAGTCTTCAGATGTAGATTGTATTTTTAAGAAAGATGATCTTACAATGCTTGTTCATCATCATGGATGTTTAGAAGTGGTTAAGCGTGCGGAGAAAGGCGAACAATTAAAAAAAGTAAACTTTCTAAAGGTAGATAGCTGGTTACAATCACTTAATCCAACAAAAGAGGATTTATTCTCTTTAACAGGTGTAAGTGTATCGTAATGAATGATTTACAAAACCATATGGAAGTATGCAGACAGAGGGAATGACAGAAATCCGTAGTGAAAAATTACTATGAATTTCTGTCTTTTTATTTTATTGAGGAGGATTAGAGTATGAATTTATTTGAAATGTTTGATTTAGAGGTAGGAGAAAACGTAATGGTACAAGATGTGAGAACAGATAAACAAGTTCGCAATCGATACAGTTATGATGTCGGTGAGAAATTAGTTGGAGCTAAGAAAGAGTTACGAGCCTTAAAAGAATCATTTTTAGTATCTTTTTCCTTAGAAATTTTAGCAGCAATTGAAAAAGAATCTGCAACAGAGGCGCTAAATGCATTAGATCGAAATACACTGATATCATTTTCTTTTGAACAAGAAAAAGAAAATGATATCCCGCCACATGTTGCAAAGTTAAAGCAACTACTGGTAGGTAGGATAAATAAGAAGCCAATTGTAGATACACCGACTGCAAGGAAATTGTATGTTCAAGCATGTAGAAGAATATGGAATGATATACAGTCAGTACATACCTCAGAACAATGGGTAGATCTTGTTGTTTCTTATGGTATGGAAATGAGCAACAGTTGGTCTGCATTTAGAAAAAATAAGAGTGTTTCATACACATTTAAAAGAATGGTGGAAGAATATTTTGATGAATTTGTTGATGCAGATGGTATGGAGTTATTAATATTAGGAAAGAAATTCATATCACTTTGTACAAATTCTAAAAGTATTAATTCTACGTATCATCGTGTATCAGATGAACTAACATGGAATGATTTACTTACGAAAAAGGTTACGACTCGTAAGAAATCCGCAGTTGCTTGGAGTAGGAAACTGCCAGATACCCTGCAAAGAAAAGGACCAGGAGTAGAACTTGCTACCAAACCTGAAGATGTAGTTGCTATGTTTGGGTTAAAAGGAATGCAATTTGGGCATTATTGCACCGAACAATATGCAAAAGAGCATATTGGGCATGTATCTGAAGCGTTACATGATTTAGCTCGTATATTGGGGATTCCACCTGAATATATAGGGCTAGGAGGACGCTTAGGACTTGCGATTGGTGCGAGAGGAAGCGGCAATGCATTAGCACATTATGAACCTTCTACCAATGTAATTAATTTAACTCGTGATAATGGAGTCGGAGCATTGTGTCATGAATGGAGCCATGCATTGGATCATTTCTTGTATGATTGTAGTCATGATTTTCAAAACGGTAGCTTTGCTTTCCTATCAAGTGGGAAGAGTGTCGGGAATATCTTGCCTGCTATTATCAAGGAAAGGATGCGAGCTGTGCTAGATGCTTGTAAACAAGGAAAAGTGGCCAGAGTAATAAACGTGGAAAATGCCTACAATAGAAAGTGGTATTTCTATGGTGGTGTTATCGATAGTTATGATGTATTTAAAGGCAATGTTTCAAATATTTTAGAATCACATCATGCAAGTTTGTACAGGAAACTTGATACTTTGTTAGGAGCAGCAAAAACGCGTATGGAACGTAAAACTGAAAAGGAATTTGAGCGAACTGCACAAATGCTAGCTGCTTTTCATTATAAAAAAACAGGGGAAAAACTTGATGAAATATCTTTTCAAGCAAAAGGGTCTGTATACTTTGATACAGCAATTAAGTTAGATAAGAAGAGAACAAAAAAATATTGGTCTACAAATCATGAGATGTTTGCTAGAGCATTTGAAGCATATGTAGAATCGGCTTTGTTAGATCAAGAACATAGAAGCGATTATTTAGTTTGTGATACACATTCTTTTGTATATCCATTAGGTGAGCAAAGAGAATATCTAAATAGAAGTATAAAGAGTTTAATGGAAGTGGCAGTTCCATATATAATAAACAGTATACAAGGAGTGGGAAATAATGAATTATAACATACAAAAAGGACAGTTTCGTTTAACGACTGCTCATCCAAGAGGAAGTTGGTGGGAATTTTATCGTGTTCCATGCCCGATTTGTAATGGGATTGGAAACTGTATGCTGCACATTTCGCAGGAGAAAGTAGCATGTACCCGTGTAGAAAGCAAATGGGTATACGGTAAAAATTCAAGTAATCCAAGTTATATCCATTATCTAAATGGTAAGAAACAGTATCAATTACCAGATGTAGATGTGGTAAAGGGGCATAGTAAGCGTAGTAATGAAGAATTAGATATATTTAATCGTAATTTAATTGAATTCATACCATTAGAGGAGAACCATCATACACATTTACTTCAAGATAGAAAAATGACTGAAGAACATGTACAAGTACGTCAATATCGTTCTTTCTTAAAGCAACAAATTGTGTTAGAAGATGATAATACGTATACAAGTATTTGGGAGAAATTATTTAAACAAATAGGGAAAAAAGATTGTTGGCAGGGAATACCCGGCTTTTATGAAATGAAGAAAGGGCAACTTTCTCTTCGTTTAATGGCAGGTTTTCCAGGGATTATGATTCCGTTCAGAAACCAATATAATCAAATTGTTGGTTGGCAAGTTCGTGTTGATGAAGTAAAGAACACTGTTCATGTGAAATCTGGACCTACAGGTATACAAGCCGAACTAGTCCAACAGCCTAATGCTGTGAAAATAACGAAAAACGGTGATTGTATCTATGAAGGAAAACTAGAGATAGGAAAAAATAAAGAGTTAATAATCAGCGGGGAAAAAGTTGTTGTAAAGATACATAAAGGTCAAAAATACTTATGGATCTCTTCAGCAAACAAAAATCAAGGGACTGGCGCAGGGGGGAGTGAAAATCCACTTCCTGTACATGTAGCGGTACCAAGCTCACATTTGAAACATTGGAAATCTGGTATGCTACATCAAACAAAATCAGTGATGATTACAGAGGGACCGATGAAGGCGGATTTGATTGCTGATTTAATTCCTCAAAGGTTAAATAAAGAAGAAATATCTAACGTAGGGACAACAGTTCTTGCGATTCCAGGTGTAAATGCATGGCGGATTGCTATGCCTGTATTAAAAGACATGGGTGTAGAGAATGTGTACTTAGCATTTGACGCAGATTTAGTAGAGAACGAGAAAGTAAGAGTGGCCTTAATTGCTTTTGCGACAGAATTAAAGAAAGAGGGCTATAATGTGACGATTGCTGCATGGAATCCAGCACAAGGAAAAGGTTTGGATGATGCTATGCAAGCATTTTTTAAGCCAGTTTTCCGCACAATATAATAAATCGTAAAATTTCAGCTAGGGGATTTTATATAAAAGAAAGGTGTGTATTAAGTACATGAATCTTATGCAACAATTAATGGACGTAGACAAAAAAGCTAGGGAACAAGAAAGAATAGAACTAATTCATAGATTTTATAATGAAGGGGTTTCTATTACGACGATTGCAAATGCGACAAATATGTGCAAAGAGGATATTTCATATATATTAAACAGCTAGTAGCCATATTTGGTGAGGTAAATAGAAGGGAAAAAAGATAGAATTGTAATTCTATCTTTTTTTATGCCTTTAAATAAAAATTTTTAAAAGTAGAAGGGTAGAGGGAAAATATGAGTGTATATGTAAAAAAGAATCTAGTAAATTTACGAATTGACTTTGCTTTTAAGCGTCTATTTGGAGTAGAAGGAAACGAAGACATATTAATTGGTTTTCTAAATGCGGTATTACAATCATCTATCGATGAAGAAATCACTTCTTTACATTTCGATGATCCGCATCTTCCAAGAGAGCGAAAAGACGATAAATTGTCTATTTTAGATTTGCGAGCTACGCTAAATAATGGTATAAAAATTAATATAGAGATTCAAGTTCGAGACAAAAAAGATATGATAGAGCGCTCTTTGTTCTACTGGTCAGGTATGTATTATTCTCAAATGACTCAAGGAATGAAGTACACGGAATTAAGACCAACAATTTGTATTAATATAGTAGATTTCATTCTGTTTCCAGAAGAAAAAGACTTTCATAATGTTAATACGGTGATGAACAGAAAATCCAAGCGTATCATTACCGAAAATATGCAGTTGCACTTTCTTGAAATTCCGAAAGTAATTCAAGAATGGAAAGAAGAACGAGTGGATCCATGGGAGGATATACTAGCACGTTGGCTATTATTATTTCCTGCATATGAAAATGAGAAATTAACAACAATCCTGGAGGGAATCGCAATGGAAAAAGATCCAGTTTTGAAAAAGGCAATAGAGGATTGGGAGCGTCTAAGTAGCGATAAGGATTTTTTACGCTTATATGAGGCTAGAGAAAAAGAAATTAAAGATAGAATTTCAGAAATAGAAACAGCAGAAGAAAAAGGTGCAAAAGAAGCCAAAATACAGCTAATTCAAAACATGATTAAAGTAGGGTTACCTATAGAGAAGGTTGCAGAAGCTGCTGAATTAAGTATTGAAGAGGTTACTGTGATTTTAAAAAGTAAATAACTAATGAAATAAAAACAGATAATTACGTTTATATCGTAATTATCTGTTTTTTTCTTATAATACTATTAGTAGATGAAGATTATAATTTTGTAAAGTGACAATAAAGTTATTTAATTTTAAAACCTCAAACCAGCATAACCCCGTTCGAGTAAGGGCGGGGTTAAAAATATAGTTGTTTAATTTTTGATGTAAGATACTTCACTACACTAAAAAATATAACAATAAAGTCGTTTGAAAATCTAAGTTTTATTCAACAATCGCGCCCGATTGTTGAAGATGCTTATTGAAGAAAAGCGCCCGTTTGTTTAAGTGTAATTGTTCACAAAGCATTAAAGGAATGCTATGTCCGTTGTTGAAGAAAGAAAACACCTCTGTCATTTTTCTTCAGGGTAATAGCCATATGTATTCTTCCGTTCATCATGACGGGTAATTGAGAATCCATTGATAGTCTAAAAAGTTTCTAGCAGTAATAAAGTCCCCTTCTAAAAGACTATGTAGCAATAGACTATTCATATGTCCAAAATGATTATTTAAAGCATTAATAAAAAGTAATAATAAGCCCTTGATATAATTACCATTATAGAATTGACCTAACCCTGTAAATAACCAAGTAAATGCTACAGCAATGATTTTCACTACGGAGCTCCTTAATAATATTCATGATTAGTATTTCTATAAAAGGAAATCCGATTCAAACACGTAGTACRTTTATGCGTTTCTATACTTTACAGGCGAAATGCAAGTCAAGCGGATCGGAAATGAATTGAGCCTTGGTKTGTTTTTGCTAAAATTTTTAATTGATATGCGGCTTCCAATGTTTTATGCTAATTATGCTCTTTATTGCAAATATTTCACATAAAAGGACGGGTCAACTTGAGAAAATCGAMAAAGCTAATCATTGCCGGAGTTGTAGCAGCAGTACTATTGCCCTTGGTTTATCTTCAATTAGAGACAGGAGCTGTAACAAAGAAAGYAAGCAATGTCATCTATGACAGCAAATATGGTAAGTGCGGGTTTCTTGACAAGGAATGGGACCAGTTGGAAGAAGCTGGGATCACAAACGCCAGCATAGATGAAATGGTTGCAAATGCTTCGAGTCCTGGGGTTGTGTGTGACGACCTGGAAGACATGCTGTATGACATTCAAAATCCAAAGTTAACGGAAGAAGAGGAAGTCGCTAAAGAAAAAAAATCTGCTAAGTTGGAGGAGGCAGCAAACCAGGCGATTGAGGAAGACAATAGGAGAATCGAAAAAGCAAGAACCTTCATAGATACTGGCCTTAAAGCCATGATTGACCCCGTGTTGGTCGATGATTTCAATATGAAGTATAGGGTTGAGGCGGATGAACATTATGCAGGGATGATTAATGTGTTTGTAGATGCCGAGCAAGAAAGCAAGCAGGGAAAAAAATTGCGAAAAGCCTTTATTCAGAAATTTGGTGACGGAGATGCGGATGCCAATTATCAAATTTTGATTTTAACTGAAGACGAAAGTGTTATTGCAAGGGTTTCATTACCTGAATTATAAAAGGAAGGGGCAGTCTGTTGCCCTTCCTTTTTGTTATTGTCTTTTTAATTGAATTTAAACTAACCTGCCCCGT